>CAMYCP010000010.1 GCA_947254385.1 uncultured Filifactor sp.
GTTGACGGCACAACCCATAAGCGCTATTTTTATCGGGTTTTTTATATTCGCCGTAAGTTTTTCAACTTTCGAGGAAAGCGAGATTAAATCTATCGCCGTTCTGCCGCAGGTCGGACATGAAATTATTTCCACTCCGCTTTTATACAAACCGAGAGAACGCAGTATCTGTTTTGCCGTTTCAACTTCCTTTACCGGATCGGCGGTCAAGGATACTCTTATGGTATCCCCTATGCCGTTAAGCAGAAGATAGCCTATCCCGATTGACGAAACTATTTTTCCCCTGTTTTCACTTCCGGATTCGGTTATTCCGAGATGCAACGGATAATCGCTCAATTTTGAAAAATTTTCGTATGCGTTAATACAAGTTCTGATGTCGCTGGATTTAAGTGATACTACTGTATTATAAAAGTCTAATTCTTCCAATATTTTTATATGAGACAATGCGCTCTTTACCATAGCCTCAACGACGGATGAAGATTCCGCCATGATGTTTTTTTCTATAGAACCGGAATTTACACCTATACGTATGGAAATATCGGCGTTTTTTGCCGCATCTATAACTTTTTTTACTCTATCTTTGTCACCTATATTTCCGGGATTTATTCTTACCGCATCGACGCCGTTGTTTATTGCTTCGAGTGCAAGTCTGTAATCAAAATGTATATCTGCTATTAAAGGTATGTGGATATTTTTTTTTATTTCTTTTAAGGCTTGTGAGGCATCACGGTTATTTACCGTGGCTCTTACAAGTTCACATCCTGCATCTTCAAGGCGCAAAATTTGAGATACTGTAGATTTTACATCTGCTGTTTCGGTATTTGTCATAGATTGTATGGATATATGATTATCTGCACCTATTAAAACATCCCCCACCCTTACGGCTCTGGTGATTTTGCGTTTCATTTTGCCTCTTTTCGATACATTTTAAAATCAATGTTTTATTTTTTGAAAATGGAGTTTTTTAGAGATTTCCTAAAGGACACCCGTAAAAATTGTCTTCATTGTGAACTACACACGAAACTTTAAGTTATGTGCTTCTTGCTTCATCCTCTGACTTACGTTTCATAATCTATAAGATACTCTACCGTCTTACGTAAAGTTCACAAGCGTAAGTAAAGGGTAGTTCCTAACCTACTTTTATTGTATCAATTCATCTCACGAATTTAAAGATTCACAGATTTCTTGATACTATTTTTAAATTTTTTATAAATTACCCATATTTAAACGCATTATATCTTTGTAAGATACAAATACTATAAGCAGCAATAACAATCCCAAGCCGACTATACTCAATACATTTTCAACTTTTTGAACTATTTTTTTATTCGGCGTAACCAGTTCTATAAGCGAAAATACTATTTTGCTGCCGTCTAATGCGGGAATCGGAAGTAAATTCAGCACACCTAAATTCAAACTTATAATGGCAATCATATATATAACGAAAGCAAACCCCATGGAAACCGAGTCCGACATTACTTTTACAATCCCTATAGGCCCTGAAAGATCATCGGATTTGGCGTGTCCTTGAAACAACTCACACACAAATTTAAGCATCATGACTGAAATATCCTTGGTGGTTTTAAATCCTTCGGGTACGGCTTTTATAATATTGTACTCTATCTTTGGGGTTATACCTATTATTATCACACCGTTTTCATTTATAGGTACTATTTGGTATTCTTTTATTTCATTGTTCGCTTTTTTAACCTTGATATTTATTGCGCTGTTTTCTTCAGATGATCTTATCGTATCGACAATATCGTCCCAGTTGTCATAACTTTGTCCGTTTATTTCAAGAACCTTATCTTCAGATTCAATTCCGGCAAAAAAAGCGGGAGAATTCATTTGTACTTTGTCTATAGTAGTGTTGGGTACACCTATTATCAAAAAGAAAAGTATAAAAAGCAGTACCGCAAAGATTAAGTTCATAAGAGGCCCTGCAACCGCCACAATCATTTTTTTTACGGGTGAAACGTTTAAATAATCGTTTGATGAATTTGTGAGTTGTTCACTTTCGTCATTAGGATCCATGCGGATATATCCGCCGACCGGGAACAGTTTCAACTCATATTTTGTACCATTCACATTTTTTTTAAATAGAGACGGCCCCATACCTATAGCAAATTCATATACATTTATGTTGCATTTTCGAGCCGCTTTAAAATGTCCGAATTCATGTATAAAAATCAAAAGACCGAACATCAAAAGTGATAATATAACGGCAACCATATTCAAACCCTTTCTTAAAAAAATAATATAAAAATCACAAGAGATGCGTACTTACAAACATCATAGCTTTACGCTCCATTTTACCGCATTATACCAATTTATCCATAAGTATAATCATATAATATAAAAACGGAGCTAACAATAAAACACTGTCTATCCTGTCTATAACTCCGCCGTGTCCGGGAATAATATTGCTGAAATCCTTTATATCATAATGACGTTTTATTGTGGAGGCAAACAAATCTCCCATTTGAGAGACAAGACTTCCTAAAAAAGCCAATATCGCTATAAAAATTAATGATTTTATCCCCGTAAAATATGCAAAAATAACGGAACACAAAACTGCTCCCAGTACTCCGCCTATTGACCCCTCAATTGTTTTTTTAGGACTTATAGAGGGTACAAGTTTATTTTTGCCGAAGGTAAGCCCTGAAAAATATGCAAATGTATCGGTTGCAAAAGCTATGATAAAAATAAGCCAGCAAAACCTTACATCAATACCTCTAAGCAGGTATATGTGAGACAAAAATCCGGTTATATAGACATACGACGCTATATCCCAAAATGTTTGTATAACGTCCGAACGCTTTTTTATCATCAATAAAATTGCGGCTATGGAGACTAAAAATACCGTATCAATGTATCTATCCGTTAAAAACATCAATATATAAGAAAAAACAGTATTTAAATATATGAAATAATTAAGCTCCTTATGTGAAGGAGATATGACCCTCATAAGTTCATATAACGATGACAATGAGGCAACACACAGAAAACTTATAAGAATAAAACCGCCCTTATTTACAGAAATGATAAGTAACGGTAAAAGTACGGCGGCGGAAATAATTCGTATTAACATATAGTACCTCAAAAAATTATTCGGCATAGCCGAATCTACGTTGACGCACACTAAAATTATTTATGGCGTTTACAAGGTCATCTCCGGTAAAATCCGGCCAAAGCGTATCACAAAAATAAAATTCGGAATATGTGCTTTCAAAAGGCATAAAATTAGAAAGTCTCTCTTCTCCCCCGGTTCTTATAATCAAATCGGGATCGGGTAAAAAATGAGTATACATATATTGTTTTATGAACGTGTCGTCTATCTTTGAAAGATCCAAATGATTTTCTCTGTCCATACTCACTACGGTTTTAAGTGCATGAGCAATGTCGCTTCTTCCTCCGTAATTTAATGCCAGAGTTAAGACAAGCCCTGTATTATTTGAAGACGAAATGACGGCAGCTTTCAATTTCTTACATATTTTATCCGGTATCTTTTCAATGTCACCTATGGTCATAAGTTTGACATTATTTTTCAATATGGTGTCAAGTTGGTTTGTGAGATACTCAAGCAAAAGGTTCATGATAGCATCCACTTCCGCAATCGGTCTTTTCCAATTTTCGGTTGAAAATGCGTATACTGTCAAATATTTTACCCCAAGCGAATCGGCTTTTTCCATTATTCGGCGCAAAGTATTAACCCCCGCTCTATGACCTGCCGTTCTCGGTAAATATCTTTTTTTTGCCCAGCGACCGTTCCCGTCCATTATTATGCCTATATGAACGGGAACGACGGCGTTTTCTATAAGTGTTGCTATAAAAATTCACCTCTATCTTATTTCAGTCATAAATTTACTTACAGTCAATATAACTTCGTTATTTTCTTCATTACAGCGCACAACATAAGGCTCATTTAAAATTTCTTTGTCCTTAAAGCCTTGAGTTGTAAGTACCCTGTATTTAACTTGTTCTTTATTTAAAATTTCTACGGCTTCATCCAGTGAATGTCCGATTAAATTATACTCAACCATCAGATTTCCATAATTTCTTTTTCTTTTTTTTCTATGATGACATCTATCTGTTTGGTAAAATCATCAATTATTTCCTGTACTTCTTCAATCGCTTTTTTAGAATCGTCTTCACTTATTTCAGATGCCTTTTCTATTTTCTTTATTTTTTCATTAGCATCACGTCTGGAATTTCTCAAAGCTACTTTAGCCTGTTCTCCCGTCTTGGATACAAGTTTTACCAATTCTTTTCTGCGTTCTTCAGTAAGTTGCGGAACGTTTATCCTGATTACGCTCCCGTCATTTGTAGGATTAAATCCCAAATCTGAAGACAAAATAGCTTTTTCTATGTTCTTGAGTGCACTTTTATCCCACGGTTGCACGGTTATAGTTCTCGGATCGGTGGCTGAAATACCTGCCATTTGTTTTAAAGGTGTCGGTGTACCGTAATAATCCACAACTATTTTATCTAAAATGGACGGATTTGCACGACCTGCACGAATGACTCCCAGCTCTTCCTTTAATACGCCGATTGTTTTTTGCATCTTTTCTTTCAATATATCATGAACTTCCAGTGACATTTTATTCTCCTTTCACAATAGTCCCTATTTCTTCTCCGTTTGCGACTCTTATTATATTTTTCGGATCTCTTAGGGAAAATACACGTATCGGGATATGATTGTCCATACATAACGAAGTTGCCGTAGAATCCATAACTTTAAGATTTCTATTAAGTACATCTAAATACGTCAATCTATCAAATTTCAAGGCATCAGGATTGGTGTCCGGATCGCTGTCGTACACTCCGTCAACTTTTTTGGCAAGTAAAATAATATCCGCCTCTATTTCAGCCGCTCGAAGCGCCGCCGCCGTATCCGTCGAAAAATAAGGATTGCCCGTACCCGCACCGTAAATTACAATCCGTCCTTTTTCCAAATGGCGAATCGCCCTAAGCCTTATACTCGTTTCGGCTATCGCTTTCATTTCTATCGCCGTCTGCACTCTGGTGGTAACGCCGACATTTTCCAATGCGGATCTTAAAGCCAGCGCATTTATGACGGTCGCAAGCATACCCATATGATCGGCGGTAGTCCTGTCGATTCCGTCGCCGCTCCTGCCTCTGAAAATATTTCCTCCGCCGACCACGACGGCTATTTGAATACCTAAGTCTTGAACTTCCTTTATTGCCTGCGCAATATCTTCTACAGTTCCGTTATCTATGCCGTATCTTTGATTTCCCGCCATAGCTTCTCCGCTAAGTTTCAGCAAAACCCTCTTATATTTTTTGTGCGCCATTTTTATCCTCCTATCTTGATAAGTTTATTATACAAAAAAAAGCGGATTGTTACAATAAATAATAAGTAAATTAGACCTACGAAAAAAGATTTACTCTCTCAAGAAAATAAAACAAAATGATTTATATAACTTAATTTTATCAAATTTATCCGTATGTTTAATAAAAAGATACTGCAAAAAATTATAATAAAGAAAACATCTGAAAACTCCGTTCTCAAAAAATAAAATATTGTTTTTACAATATATCAAATTTCATTTTTTTAATTTTTAAAGATAGTGTCAAGAAATCTGTGAACCTTTAGGTTCGTGAGATGAATTGACGCAGAGAGTTTTTTTGCGGTATAATATATCATATTAGAAAACTAAACCTAAGTTTTCTATACTTATTGTAGGGTAGGAACTACCCGAATCTACGCTTGTGAACTTTACGTAAGACGGAAGAGTAATCCCTTATAGATTACGAAACGTAAGTCAGAAGATGAAGCAAGAAGCACCGAATCTTTAGATTCGTGTGTAGTTCACATATGCCCTAAATAAAAAAACATCGTAAGTACGATGTTTTTTTATTTCACACTGTTTCCCGCAATATAACCGCTTGTCCACGCCCAATGGAGATTATATCCACCACACATTCCGTCTACATCCATAATCTCCCCCGCAAAATAAAGTCCGTTTACTTTTTTGGATTCCATGGTTTTGGGATTAATTTCATCCGTCTTTATTCCTCCGGCGGTGACTTGCGCAAATTTAAAACCGTTATCCGCTATTACCCGCATTTTCCAATTTTTAAGAACATTGGCTATTTTCCTATAGTCACCGTCTTTAAGATCTTCGGCGTTTTTGTTTAAATATTTTACACCGCTTTCATCGAGTATGGAGCTTATCAGGCGCTTGTGTAAAAAACCGATCATGCTGATAAATACAGATTTTCCGTATGCGTAAATGCTCCTCTCTTTAAGTTTTGAAAATAATTCTTCTTCACTCATGTCATTCATTAAATCTAAAGAAATTACCGGCGCCTTTTTTTCAAAAAGCATTTTGCCGGCGAGTCTGCTTATCTGAAGTATCGGAGGTCCGGAAATTCCGTAATCCGTAAATAAAACGTCGCCAATTTCTGAATATAATACTCTATCATCTTCCATAAGGCTTGCCCGTGCAACGATTTTAACTCCGGAAATTTTTTTAAAAAAATTTCCTGCCAAATGTAGCTGAACTAAAGACGGAAATATATTTGTCACATAATGATTGAATTTTTCGCAGAGCTTATATCCGTTACCGTCAGAGCCGCTTTCGGGCATAGCTTTCCCGCCGGTTGCAAGTATGACGGTTTCACCTGTGTATCGTATGCCGCTTTGGTCAGTCAATATAAATTTATCGTCGACTTTTTCGATATTTTGTATAAAAGTTTCAAGTTTTAAAGAGATATTAAGTTTTTCTATTTCATATTTAAATAATTCTACCACGCTTGAGGCTTGAAGTGATCTTGGAAAAACCTTGCCGTTTTCCGAAAATACGGGAGAAATTCCTATACTTTCAAAAAAATCTATAGCATCATCAGTTGAAAACTTAAACAAAGCATTTTTTATAAAATCCGGATTTTCTCCGTAATATTTTTTTACATCAATTTCCGTATTTGTAAAATTACATCTGCCGTTACCGGTAGATGCAATTTTTTTACCTATCTTGGAATTTCTCTCAAACAATGTAACATCGGCACCGTTTCTTGCGGCAATTACTGCACAAATAAGCCCCGATGCACCCGCTCCTATTATCAAAACACTCATCAATATGCCTTCCATCCTCCGTCAACGACCAATACAGCTCCGTTGGTAAACTTGGAGTCGTCGCTTGCCAAATACAGATAAGTATAAGCTATGTCCTCAGCCTTACCTACTTTCGGGAACATTTTAAATCTCGACATAAGTTTATCTAAAGTTTTGGTATCGGGATTTTTAACCGTACCTCATCTCTTAACTAACGCTTATTATAATTTTTTCCGATTCGTCCCCCTAACCTAAAGGTTCGGGGGATTATCGGAGCTTTTTTAAAAGTATTGATATAAACTTGCAATTATATTATACCAGATTTTTATTTTTTGAAAAAAGCGACTCCGCTTTTAAATATATCTTGTTTTATTATATCCGGTACATTTTTATACAATCCTTCGTCCACCCGTTCAGAATGTCCCATTTTGCCCAATATTTTGCCTGACGGATCGGTTATTCCTTCAATATTTGCCGCCGAGCCGTTGGGATTGTCGATGTAAGCCGTTGCAATTTGTCCATTTTCAATCAAAGTTTTGAGATTTTGTTCATCACATATGAATCTGCCTTCACCGTGTGATATCGGCATACGATATATCGTATCGGGATTTACCTTGGAAAACCACGGCGATTTGTTGAATATTATACGCGTGTCCGCAAGTCTTGCAATGTGTCGCCCGCTGTTATTGTATGTCAAAGTCGGAGAATTTTCGTCCTGTTCGGTGATTTTGCCGTAAGGAAGGAGTCCAGTTTTTATAAGCGCCTGAAAACCGTTACATATTCCGAGAATCAAACCGTCGTTTTCGTTCAGCAGGGTGTTTAACGCATTTGAAATTTTAGGGTTTTTAAGCACATTAGCTATAAATTTGCCGGAGCCGTCCGGTTCGTCTCCCATGCTGAATCCGCCCGGAATAAACAGTATTTGCGCATGGGATATTTTGTCGGCGAGTGTTTCTATCGAAACGGATATATCGTGCGAAGTCAAATTGTTGAAAACTACGATTTCAACATCCGCCCCTTCTCTTCTGAACGCATCCGCCGAATCATATTCGGAATTTGTCCCCGGAAATGCCGGAATTATAACTTTGACTTTATCCACGGGCTTTTTAGATTTTCTCCACGCCGTTACCGTCTTTTTTAATCCGTCAAGTTTAACACTGTCGTCAAACAAAATTTCCGGAGTAAAGACTTTAGATAACGTGGACTTACCGGCATGGATTATTTCTTCAAAATCCAAAACTTCACCGTTTATCTTCCACAATTCTTTATTTTTGTAAGTTTTACCTATGTTTTGAACTTCCACAAAATGTTCGTCGTATTCCACTATGAAACTGCCTGTCCAATCGTCAAACTGTCTGTTTTTTTCAAGTTCGGCGTCTATTCCCACTCTGTTGCCTTCGGACATTTCAACTAATATGGGAAGAATACCGCGTGCCGTAACGGCTTTGCAGGCGGTAATATTGTGTTTTTTTATTTCACGGTGGAGCGCCTCAATATTATATTTAAATGCTCCTATGTCGAGTGTGCTGTCTTCGTTTCTGTACGTGAGTATGAGTCCTATTTTACGGTCGCCCTTAAATTCGGGAGAAATTATGTCTTCTTCATCCGCCATTGAAACCGCAAAAGAAATCAGTGTCGGCGGCACGTGGATATTCTCGAAAGTTCCGGACATGGAGTCCTTGCCTCCTATGGGCGCAACCATCATTTCTTTGCAGGCTTTATATGCTCCCAAAAGAGATTTAAAAGGCGATCCCCATTTATTTTCATCATTTCCGAGTTTTTGGAAATATTCCTGAAACGACAACACGGCTTTAAACGGATTAGCACCGCTTGCTGCAAGTTTACAGAGAGATTCTATAACGGCATAATACCCGCCCAAAAATTCATCCGCCTCGCTTAAATACGGTGCAAGTCCGTAAGTCATCACGCTCACGGTAGAACTTGTACCTTTTAAGCTCGGCACACGCGACACCATGCTTTGTGCTTTAGTTTTTTGATATTTTCCGCCTAAAGGTGCTATCACGGTGCCTCTGCCTACGGAAGAATCAAAACGTGTCACGAGAGCTTCCCTGTTACAGTACAATATTTCTGAAAATATGGATTTTGTTTCACCGTGAAGTGTTGCATACTGACGAGGCTTGTAGAGAAATTTCATTTTTTTGGAATTTTTAACCTTTACTTTTTGATGACGTTGATATCCTGCCGAATCTACAAACGAACGGAGCAAATCGGCTACAATCATATCACCGTATTTCATAATCAGGCGACCGGTATCGGTAACTTCTGCAACTTGCGTAACTTCCAAGTTTTCATCGTGACAGAGTTTACAGAATTTTTCTTTGTCGGAAGATGAAATCCCGACCGCCATGCGTTCTTGAGATTCACTGATTGCAATTTCTTTGGCGGTGAGTCCCAAATATTTAAGCGGTACTTTATCCAAGTGAATTTCAAGTGAAGGGGCAAGTTCTCCTATAGCCACGCTCACTCCACCGGCTCCGAAATCGTTGCATTTTTTTATAAGTTTCGCCGCATCGGGATTTCTGAACAGTCGTTGTATTTTGCGTTCAGTCGGCGCATTTCCTTTTTGAACTTCGGCTGAAGATTCGGTTATGGAATTTTCGTTTTGACTCTTGGAGGAACCGGTAGCCCCGCCTATTCCGTCTCTACCGGTTCTTCCTCCGATAAGTAAAATAATATCGCCCGCTTGTAAATTTTCACGGCGTACATTTTCAGCCGGAGCCGCCCCTATAACTGCTCCTACCTCCATGCGTTTCGCCTTATAACCCGGGTGATACACTTCATCCACATAACCGGTTGCAAGACCGAGTTGATTGCCGTATGAACTGTAACCGTGTGCAGCCTCGGAAGTTATTTTTCTTTGAGGAAGTTTTCCGTCCATCGTGTTTTCTATCGGTTCAGTAGGATCGGCGGATCCTGTCACACGCATCGCCTGATACACATAAGCTCTACCGGATAACGGATCTCTTACCGCTCCGCCAAGACACGTTGCGGCACCTCCGAACGGTTCGATTTCAGTCGGGTGATTGTGCGTTTCGTTTTTAAACATGATGAGGTATTTTTCAATTTTACCGTCAATTTTAACATCGGCTTTTATGGAACAAGCGTTTATTTCATCGGACTCTTCAACCATGTCGAGCATTCCGTAAGATTTCATGTATTTAGACATAATGGTACCTAAATCCATCAATGTGACAGGTTTATCAGATTTAAGATCTTTACGCATACGCATATAATCACGGAAAGTGTTTTTTATAGTGCTGTCAAGTGCCGTTTCTATCGTGTCGAAATAAATTTCGTCCAGTATGGTGTTAAACGTCGTATGTCTGCAATGATCCGACCAGTAGGTGTCCAAAACTGCAAGTTCGGTCACCGTAGGATTGCGATTTTCATTTTTAAAATAATCGAATATCAAGTCAAAATCTTCACGGCTCATGGCGAAGTTTTGAGATTTAAAAAATTCGGCTTTTTCGTCTTCGTTCATCGAAATAAAACCGTCATATTCTTCTTTTTCAACATGAAAATCGAATATTTCTTTTAAGGTTGTAGGAATTCCTAAAAGCCTGCCCTCTTTTTGATCCACGGGATTTATCAAATATTTTTTGATTTTATTTATATCGTCCGTCGAAATATCGCCTTCAAAATCTATCACCGTATCACTTTTAACCGCTACGGTTTTTTCGAGCGCCACGGCTACGGTATCAATTACGCCCTGTTCTCTTTGATTGAACTGTCCTTTTTGAAATTGTACAACTATGGGGTGCTTGAATGTCTTTTGAAGTTTAAGCGCATCCTCCATAACATAAACATCGTCCAACGGCGCCTCACTTAAAATCCCGACGGATATTTTTTTCAATTCTTCATCGGTTAAGCCTTGTATATCGTAACGTTGATATATTTTTAAGGATTTTAAGTTTATGTGCAAACTTTCATTTATGTCGATTTTCATAGGAAAACTTGCTATGTCGTACGAGTCTTTTTTAGCTACATATACACGTTTTACAAGAGGTGATATGTCCTTTCTATAAAACGCCCCGTCAAACCGTACCTTTTTAAGATCCGAATACACTTTATCGTACGCTTCTTCAAACGTATCGGCGGCGTAACTTAGAGCAAGTACTCTGCCGCCCGACGTTACTATATCCGAGCCTTGTTTTTTCGTACCGGCGTGAAAAACTGTAGAGTTTAAATTATCAAGTCCCGTAATTTTTTTGCCCTTAACGTAAGATTCAGGATATCCTGCGGAGCACATCACTGCGGTGATTACTTTTTTATCGTTAAATTTAAGATTTACGGAAGATAACTCTCCTAAAGCCGTTTTTTCAAATACGTCCAAAAGGTCGCTTTCCATTCGCATAAGTATCGACTGTGTTTCAGGGTCACCAAACCTTGCATTGAATTCCAATGCTTTAATGCCGCTGTCACACACCATGAGACCGAAAAATATTATGCCTCGAAAATCGATTTTCTCTTCCTGCAGTCCTTTCAAAAACGGTTCGGTTATTTTTTCGTGCATTTCTTTTAAATACACATCGCCCTGCACATTTGGGCTGTATGTACCCATTCCTCCGGTATTCAATCCGGTTTCGCCGTCATATACTTTTTTGTGATCTTTGGCTGTAGGCATGGGCAATATGGTTTTGCCGTCGGTAAAACAAAGAAGTGAAATTTCAAACCCGTCCAAAAATTCTTCCACAACCAGAAAAGTGTCGCCAAATTTTTTATTATCGTATATTTCCGTCGCATAAGTTTCTATTGTATTATCATCACACGCTATAACCACGCCCTTGCCGGCGCATAAGCCGTCCGCTTTTAAAACAACTTTGCCTTGCGAATTTTCACTTCTGAGCTTTTTAGCAAATTCAACCGCCTCGGTTTCGCTTTTGAATTTTTTATATGCCGCGGTGGGTATACCGTGTTTCACCATGAATTCTTTGGCGTAAGCCTTACTTCCCTCAAGACGCGCGGCGTCTTTTAAAACTCCGAAAGTCTTTACTCCGTTATTTTCGAGTTTATCCGCCAAACCTAGACACAACGGATCTTCAGGACCTATAATTACAAAATCGAATTTAATTTCCAGCGCTTTTTCAACTATTTTGTCGATATCGGCCGCATTTATATCAATGTTCGTTCCGATGTCGGAAGTGCCGGCATTACCCGGCATAAAATAAAGTTCGTGTTCAGGGTGCTGAGAATGTATTTTTAAGCCTATGGCGTGTTCCCTACCGCCCCCGCCGACAATTAAAATTTTCATAATATGTTCCTTTCATCAAAATTTTTACATGAAGACACCGTAAAACTGCCCGTAAACAAAGAACATCATACTTATAGCATATAATATCATTTATTTGATACTGAATGTAAAAAAATAACAGACAGTGAAATCATACTTATAGTATATTATATCATTCATCCGGAAACAATTAAAAATTTTACAAAATAAATCACTCCGCACTATCATAATTATAAAAATACGAAAAAATTTAAAAAGTTTGAAAAAGAAGTGTTCAAGTTGATATTGCACTTTATAAAAAATTATTTTTTATTTTTGTAAGAAAACGTTTGTATTATTCTCCAACTTGGTATATTATTGATGAGGTTATGATGAAGTCTTCGATCTTTTAGACGGAGAACTTAAAAAAATCATACCATGGTGTATATTTTTTTATGTGACCGGTATCATGGCGAACCGGATCGGAGGTTATTATGTACAGTACAAAGGCAAACGTTTCATCGAACGTGAGGAAGTTGGTATTGATCGGTATTTTGGGTGCGCTCACCGTCGTTTTGGGTCTCACGCCGCTGGGATTTATTCCGCTCGGCCCCGTAAGTGCGACGACACTGCATATTCCCGTGATAGTTGCAGGGATAATCGAAGGACCTGTAGTCGGCGCTCTTGTAGGTTTGATATTCGGCTTATCGAGCTTATTTAACGCTATAACCAAGCCCACGCCTACATCTTTTATGTTTTACAATCCGCTTATATCAATCCTGCCCCGTGTGTTAATCGGCGTAGTTTCATATTATGTTTACAACGCCTTAAAAAACGGGAGCGACAAGCGCATAAAAATAATGCTGAATTTAATTTGGGCGGGAATAATCGGCTTTTTGTGTTATGGCCTGTACACGGCAATATCTTCGGGAGATAACTATAAAACCGGAGTTAACACGGTCTTTATAATATCATCTTCGGTTCTTGCATTTTTGATGAACAAATCCGTTCACGATAATTTTGCGATTGCGGTCAGTGCGTTTACAGGCTCGTTTACAAATACCGTACTCGTACTCGGCGGGATATCATTATTTTATGCCGAACAATTCGGTCAAAATTTAAATCCCCCAATTTCTGCAAGTGCGGCAAGGTCTGCTATAAGCATGATTGCCTTAACCAGCGGCTTTCCGGAGGGCATTATGGCCGTGATAATAGTTTCAGCCGTAGTCACCGCCGTAAAAAAATCGCATATATAAAATCTGAGCGCACTTTTAAGTGCGCTCTTTTAATAAAAATTTTTCTCGAATCGCAAAAATTGAAAATTTGTGATATATTTAAGTTGCAAAATTTTTATTTGTAATTTATTTTTAAGGAGCAATATGCTTTTAGTCTTTAACGTCCAAAATTCGTTAATAAATTTCGGCGTATACGGTGAGGATATACTGCTGAATACCTGGCGAATTCAAACCGATATAAAAAAAACTTCCGATCAGTATGCCATGCTTCTAAACAGTCTTTTATCGTCATATAACATACAAAACCATATGATAACCGATGCCGTGATAGCCTCGGTCGTGCCGGATATAATGTATACCCTGCAAAGTACCATAATCAAACTTTTCAGTGTAAAACCGGTAATAATAAAAGCGGGTATTAAAACGGGAATAAACGTAAAAGGAGACAATCCGGCACAGATAGGTGCGGATCGCATAGTGGATGCGGTAGCGGCGTGCAGACTGTACGGTGTGCCGAATATTGTAATATCACTGAATACTGTGATTACGTTCGGTTTTATTGACAAAAAATATAACTATTACGGTGCAATGATTCTGCCGGGAGTTAACCTTGCTTTAAAGGCACTCACGGAAAATACCGCAAAACTTCCCGATGTGAAAATAATAAAAACCGATAAAATAATAGGCAAAAATACTGTAGAAAATATACAATCCGGTATATATCACGGTTATTTATGCATGATTGAGGGTCTTTTGACAAAAATAATCAAATCAAACCGTCTTTCTGTAAAATCGACACATATCACGGCAACCGGTGAATATGCACATCTAATTTTAAATGAAAGCCGCTATGATGTAAACATAGATAAAGACTTGTCTTTAAAAGGGCTTAATATAATATATAAGCTGAACGGAAAATATATCCGACAAATATAATTTTTTCCTGTAAATTCAGCAAAATTGAAAATACGATTTTTAAAAGGATAACAATTGATACTTTTTTATAATAAATACGGAGAAGTGTATGGAAAATATCGACAAATTTGAATTAACCGACGATTACGGCAACACAATCGAATTTGAAAAAATAGATGAAACCGAATACAACGAAACGGTATATTATCTTCTAAAACCGGAAGATGAAGACAATGTATACATTTTTAAGCTCAATAAAAATGAAGATGAAGAGTTTTCGCTCGCCGAAGTTACGGACGAAGCTGAATTTGCGGTCGTGTCACAAATTTTTGCAAAAAAAAATAATATTTTATAACAGTTTTCAATTGACATTCTCCGATATTTTATATATCTGTCTCTTATACACATCTGACGCTGCCGACGATACTCCTTG
>CAMYCP010000011.1 GCA_947254385.1 uncultured Filifactor sp.
TTCCTATGATAAATTATGGAAAAAATTAATAGATGAAAAGATGAATAAATTAGACCTGCAAAAAGCCATAAACACAACTCCTCATACCATAGCTAAAATGGGACGAGATGAGAATGTGAGTATGGAAATACTTGGTAGAATTTGTAGTTATTTTAAATGTGATATATCGGAAGTATTGGAATATAAAATATCAGATAATTAAAAGGAGGTATGAAATGGCAAAAAGTAAAGATAAAATGGAAGTATTATCCTTAGAATCAGTTTTATGGAACTGTAGAGTATCCTTAAGAGGATTTGGAAGCACTGAAAGAAATAGAGATGCTGTAATAGGCTTAGTCTTCTTAAAATTTGCAGGAGATAAGTTTGAAAAAAGAAGAACACAAATTGAAGAAGAACATCCGGATTTATTAATGCTAAGAGAAATGCCAGCCTCTTATAATGCAGAAAATGTTTATTATCTAAACGAAACATCCAGATGGAGCTACATAGTTAAAAATGCCTCATCAAATGATATAGCAATAAAAATAGATGAAGCAATGAAAGATATAGAAAAAGATAACCCTTCTCTTAAAGGAACTTTACCTCAAAATTTGTATGCTACATTAGGAGCACCAGCAAGTAAAATTAAAAGTCTAATTGATGAAATCAATAAGATTAATAGCGACAGATTCCACGAAGAAGATTTGATAGGAAGAGTATACGAATATTTCTTACAAATATATGCAGCATCAGGAACAAAGGAAGACGGCGAGTTTTACACACCTTCAAGTGTTGTAAGATTATTGACTGAGTTGATTGAACCTTATGATGGAGTTGTATATGATCCTTGTTGTGGAAGTGGAGGTATGTTTGTTCAAAGCATGAAGTTTATAGATAGGCACAAAGGGGATAGAAAAAATATTTCTATCATCGGTCAAGAAAGCAAACCTGACACATGGAAACTTTGCAAAATGAATCTATCTATAAGAGGAATTGCACACGATTTAGGTGAGACAAACGCTTCAACTTTTACTAATGATCAGTTCAAAAATAGAAAAGTTGACTATATATTAGCCAATCCACCCTTTAACTTAAAAAACTGGCGTAATGAAGATGAACTAAAGGATGATCCCAGGTTTGAAGGCTACCCTATGCCACCTGCCAGCAATGCGAACTATGCATGGATCTTGCACATGATTTCCAAATTAGATGTAAGTGACGGAAGAGCGGGATTTCTTCTTGCCAACGGTGCATTAAACGCAAGCGGAGATGAATACGAAATTAGAAAAGAAATCCTTGAAAGAGATTTTGTAGAGGCAATTATCGTACTACCTAGAGATATGTTCTACACAACAGATATCTCTGTAACCTTATGGATACTAAATATGAATAAGGGTGCGAGAGAGCTAGACGGTAGAAAACTTAGAAATCGCAAAAATGAAGTCTTATTTATGGACTTGAGAACATGGAACGAAAATATAGAAGTAATAGAAATTGATAAAAATAAAAGCAAAAAAAAGGTTGTTTTTACAGATGAACAAATAGCTGAAGTTAAAAAAATTTACAATGCTTGGAAAGAAGAGAATGGCAAATACAAAGACGTTCCAGAATTATGTCAATCCGTAAGTCTTGAAGGAATACGAGATAAGGATTATTCCTTAGCACCAAGCAAGTATATAGAATTTATCGACCGTGATTTAGATATTAATTATGAAAAAGAAATGGCAAGAATTCAAAAAGAAATGAGAGTTATCTTAAAGAAAGAAAAAGAGTCTCAAAACATGATGGAAGAAGCCTTTAGGGGGATTGGCTATGGGCTTGACTAAATATAAGTTGGGAGAATTAATTGAAGAAGTAGATTTAAGAAATAAGGATATAGACAATAAGTACACCGAAAAAAATGTAAAAGGAATTTCAACAGATAAAAAGTTTATTGAAACAAAAGCAAATTTAGTAGGTGTTTCCCTTAACTCATATCGTGTAGTTAATCCAATGAATTTTGCTTATGTAACTGATACATCACGAAGAGGAGATAAAATATCATTAGCTTTTAATAATACAAATGAAGTAATTATTGTCTCTTCTATATCAACTATATTTAAGGTTAAAAGAGAAGAATTGCTAGACCCAAGTTTTTTATTTATGTACTTCAATAGACCAGAATTTGACAGATTTTCAAGATTTAATTCATGGGGTTCTGCAAGGGAGACTTTTTCTTGGGAAGACTTCTGTGATATTGAAATCAATCTGCCATCTATTGAGATTCAAAGGAAATATGTTGCAATATATCAAGCTATGCTGAAAAATCAAAAAGCCTATGAAGAAGGATTGGAAGATTTAAAACTCGCTTGTGATGGGACTATAGAGAAACTAAAACATAATTCTAAAAAAAGAATGCTAGGAGATTTTATTATTGAAACGAATATAAAAAACGAGGATGGCACCATTAAAAAAGACTTAGGTGTAGAATCAACGGGTAATTTTATGAATACCAGAGCAAAAATGGAAGGAGTCAATATAAAGAATTATTCTATTGTAAATAAGAATGATTTTGCTTATAACCCCTCAAGAATAAATTTAGGTTCTATTGCTAGATATGAAGATGAAGATTCTTGTATAGTTTCTCCTATGTATAGTACTTTTAAAGTTGTAAGTAAAACATTAAATCCTTTGTTTTTGAGTTTATGGTTTTCTCGGAAAGAGTTTCATAGATATACTTGGTATTATTCAACAGGCTCAGTAAGAGATTTATTTGATATAAATCTAATGAAAGAGATGTATATACCGTATCCAGATATTTCTATTCAAAATTCAATTTCAGATATTTATAAAGTTTACACAGAGCGTAAAGAAATCAACGAAAAACTAAAAGACCAAATTAAATCCATGTGTCCTATTCTTATTAGGGGTGCAATGGAAGAAGCTAGTAGAAAGGAGGAATAATTGTGGAAGATTCATCTCTTAAGGACAAATTCTCTGAAGAAGAATTGGAAAAGGCAATTATTAGTCTTTTTGAAAAAGAAGGCTATGAGTATCTGCCTGGTGATTCTATTCATAGAAAGTTTGAAGATATACTACTTGAAGATGATTTAAAAACCTTCTTGAAAAATAGGTACGCTGATGAGAACTTAACAGACTTGGAATTAAAGACGATTATTAATAAACTCTCTAATATTTCCTCTAGTCCAATTTATCTAGCTAGTCGAGAGGCATTTTTATTAACAACAGAAGGTTTTAATTTAGAAAGAGAAGATAAATCAAAACTTGCCCTTCATGTGTCTTATATAGATTTTGACCACACTGAAAACAATATTTTTAAAGTCGTAAATCAATATAGTGTAAAAGATAAAGAACTTAGAAGACCTGATTTGCTGATTTTTATAAACGGTATTCCTCTTACGATTTTTGAATTTAAAACTGCAATTTCAGAAGATACTACTATTTATGATGCTTGGCAGCAAATCAATATTCGATATAAAAGGGATTTGCCAAGTTTGGTAAAGTACTGTTTTTTATCAGTGATTAGTGACGGTGCAAACACCAAGATGGGAAGTATATTTACTCCTTATAAGTTTTATTATGCTTGGAATAAAATAAATGATCACGAATCTGCGAGAGATGGTATTTCTTCATTGCTTACAATGATTAAAGGCGCCTTTTCTAAGAGACGTTTATTATCTATTTTACGAGATTTTATTTTTTATCCTGATGATAGCCAAAAAGAAGAGGTAATCGTATGTAGGTATCCTCAGTTTTTTGCTGCTACAAAAATGTTTGAAAATATTAAAAGAGAATTAAAGCCACTGGGTTCGGGTAAGGGTGGTACATATTTTGGTGCCACCGGTTCGGGAAAGACCTATACAATGTTATATCTATCAAGACTTCTTATGCTTAGAGAAAGTAAAGTTTTTTCAAATCCTACGATCTTAATCATCACCGATAGAGAAGATTTGGATACTCAAACTTCAGAGCTTTTTATAACTGCAAAAAAATTTTTACACGATGAAAATGTAAGAAGCATTGAGTCCAGAAAAGATTTAAAGCAAACTTTGGATAGCAAACCTAGTGGTGGTGTTTACTTGACGACCATTCAAAAGTTCAGTGAAGATATTGGACGTTTGTCTGAAAGAAAAAACATTATCTGCATCTCTGATGAGGCTCATAGAACTCAAACTGGTACTGGTTCTAAGCTTAAGAAAACTGATAAAGGTGTTTTTACAAATTATGGATTTGCAAAGTATCTAAGAGATTCTTTTCCAAACGCGACTTATGTTGGATTTACAGGAACTCCAATTGATGAAACTATTGCTGTTTTTGGTGGTGTAGTTGATTCATATACAATGAAAGAATCCTCAGATGATGGTATCACTGAAAGGATTGCTTATGAGCCTCGTCTTGCTAGGGTCATAATTTCTGAGGAGAAATCAAGAGAAATTGAAGAATATTATAAAAAGTGTTTTGAAGAAGGTTCTACAGAGGAGCAAATAGAAGAAAGCAAGAAGACTATGAGTCAAATGAGCGTAATTCTTGGAGACCCAGATCGTCTATGGAAAATGGCTCAAGATATTGTAGACCACTATGAATCTTTAATCAATGAGAAACCAGAGATTGTCCAAAAAGCAATGATTGTATCTTCTACTAGAGAGATTGCCTTTAAGCTTTTAAATAATATTTTAAAACTAAGACCTACTTGGGGAGAAGCTAAAAAAGCAGATAACGAATCAGAGTTATCTAAAGAAGAGCTTAATAAATTGGTGGCTTTACCTAAAATAAATTTGGTAGCTACTAGAGGAGCCAACGATGAAGAGGATCTTTATGAAGTCTGTGGAACAAAAGAATATCGAAAGATGCTGGATAGACAATTTAAAAATAATAATTCTAATTTTAAAATTGCAATAGTTGTAGATATGTGGATAACTGGATTTGATGTACCTTCACTGGCGGTTATGTATATTGACAAGCCTTTACAAAAACACACATTGATTCAGACAATTTCTAGAGTAAACAGGGTTTTTGATGGAAAAGATAAAGGCTTGGTTGTTGATTATATTGGAATAAAAAGTAATATGATGGAAGCCATTAAAATTTATGGTGGTGAGCAAGAAAGTCCTATAGATGAACTTAAGACTTCTATTAAAATTTATAGAAATTATCTTGCATTGATTGAAGATGTTTTTCTAAAATTTGATAAGAGTAAATTTTTAAATGGCGAGCCATTAGAAAGACTAATTTGTTTAAATGAGGCTGCTGAATTTATTCAAGCGAAAAAAGAAACCCAAAAGGAGTTTATGGGCTTATCAAGAAGGTTAAAGGCTGCCTATAACATATGTTTTCCTTCTGGAGAGCTAACAGATAGAGAGGTTTCTCTGGGACAATTTTATTTAGCTGTCCGTTCTATTATCTATAAGCAAACTAAAGGGACTGCTCCAGATGCAGAAGTTATGAATCAAGTGGTTGAAAAAATGGTGTCTGATGCTATTAGGTGTACTGGCGTTGAGAATATAGTTGATGAGAAAAAGACGATTGATCTTTTCTCTGAGGATTTTATAGAGCACTTAGACCAGGTTAAACTTCCTATTACAAAATTTAATGCCCTTTTGAAGTTACTAAGAAAAGCGATCAGCGATTATGGGAAGACGAATAAAATAAAAGCTTTGGAATTTTCAGAAAGACTTAAAAAAGTTGTAGATGAATATAATAGTAGAGATAATTTGGAGTTTGTTAATGAAGTTACTGAAGATTTTGTAAATAATTTGTCAGATGAACTTATTCGTCTAATGAGAGAGCTTGAAAATGATAGAAATTCTTTTGAAAAAATGGGAATTTCTTATGAAGAAAAATCTTTTTATGATATTTTAATAAATGTAAGGGATAAGTATAAGTTTCCGTATGAAGATGAAAAGTGTATCGTCTTAGCAAAAAAGATTAAAGTTCTTGTAAACGATAAGGCTCAATACACAGATTGGTCAAATAGGAACGATATAAAGTCTCTATTGAAGATGGATTTGGTAATTCTACTTTATGAAAATGGATACCCTCCTCAATGGAGCGAAGAAGTATTTGATATGGTTTTAGAGCAGGCGGAAAATTATAAAAGTTAATTTAAAAAGGCTGTTAGCATTTAACTCACAGCCTTTTATCTTGCCACCCAAAGACTCTCTAAATTAGTTTTTCTAAAATCCCTAATTCAATGAGCCGTTCGGCTCCTTTTTTAAGCAGCATATTATTGTGTAAGTTACTACATCTCTGAGAACGGCGGAGTAAAAATGAGTGCCCTGTCTGATGAAATATACGTGGTGTAGGGGTAATAAGGTTAATATTTATATAAAAAAGCTTTTGATTTTTTACGTCAAAGGCTGTATAATATGTACAGGGAAGGTCGATTAAAGCGGTTACCCCTTTAGGCTTATAAAAATTTTAAATCACCTGAGGTGTATAGCTTACAAGTGATTTTTTTGTGTCAAATCACTTGTAGTTTGCAAGCTATGGGTGATTTTTTTGTTTTTATTCTTTTGCCGAAAAAATTTTTCACAAAGGGTTGTGCTGATAAAAAATATTTGTTATAATAAAACATTATTATTATAATGAATAAAAAATGGGGTTTTGTGCCCCTTTGCCTGCGTTAATTTTGAGAGGTGAAGTTAATGTCACATCCGCATCCGGTTAAAATCGGCAGAAGAACCAGAATGAGTTTTTCACGTATAAACGAGGTCGTTGATCTTCCCAATCTGATCGAGTTGCAGACCGATTCATACAAATGGTTTGTAGAAGAGGGTTTAAGAGAAGTTTTTGAAGAAATTTTTCCGATAGAAGATTACGGCGGCGGTATAAAACTTGAATTTATAGATTATAAACTTGAAGATAATTCAAAGTACGACGTAGAAGAAAGTAAGAACAGAAATGTCAACTACGCCGCACCTTTGCGCGTTCAAGTCAGACTTACGGTTCCGGATAAAGACGGTACCCACATCGTAAAAAATGAGACCGGCGATCCCGTATTTTTGGGAGATTTTCCGCTTATGACCGAAAAAGGTACATTTATTATAAACGGTGCGGAAAGAGTAATAGTAAGCCAGCTTGTACGTTCATCGAGCGCCTATTTTACTCAGCAAATAGATAAGACCGGAAAGGCCTTGATATCTTCCCAGCTTATACCTACGCGCGGAGCATGGCTTGAATACGAAACCGACAGCCATAACGTCGTGTATGTGCGTATCGACAGGCAGAGAAAACAGCCTATTACAATGCTTCTTAGAATTTTCGGCTATGAAACCGATGAAAAAATAAAAGACCTTATAGGCGACGATATACACGTACAAGCAACGTTGGAAAAAGATTTGTGCGCCGGCAGAGAAGATGCGCTCATAGAAATATATAAAAAACTTAGACCCGGTGAACCTCCGACGGTCGAAAGTGCGGATTCTCTCATTAATTCCTTGTTTTTCGATCACAAGCGCTACGACCTTGCCAAAGTCGGCAGATATAAATTCAATAAAAAACTTGCAATTTCAAACCGTGCCATAGGCCGTGTTTTGGCGGAAGACGTTGTAAGCGATTTTACAGGGGAACTTATACTCGAAAAAGGTACACTTGTAGACAGAACCAACGCCAAGTTGATAGACGATTCCGGTGTGGAATTTATCTTTGTCGAAAACGGGGACGAACCCGTTAAAATAGTAGGCAATCGCTTTGTATCCATAGAATCTTTTACCGATGTGGATTTAAGTGATTTAAATATAAAACAGAAAGTAAGATTTAACGTATTAAAAGAAATCTTAATAGAGGCGGACGGCGACGACGATAAGCTCTACGAACTTATAAAAATGCGCAAAACCGAACTCGTTCCCAAACACATAGTTGTGGAAGATATAATAGCGTCAATAAGCTATCAGTTCAATCTGTTTGTCGGAGTAGGAAACATCGACGACATCGACCACTTGGGCAACCGCCGTGTCAGATCCGTTGGAGAATTGCTCCAAAATCAATTCAGAATAGGGCTTACCCGTATGGAACGTGTGATTAAAGAACGCATGAGTACGCAAGATCCCATGGAACTTTCGCCCAACTCGCTCATAAATATACGTCCGGTGACGGCCGCCATAAAAGAATTTTTCGGTTCGTCACAACTTTCGCAATTTATGGATCAAAATAATCCTTTAGCTGAACTTACTCACAAACGTCGTCTGTCGGCACTCGGCCCCGGAGGACTTTCAAGAGAACGTGCCGGATTTGAAGTAAGAGACGTACACTATTCCCACTATGGCAGAATGTGCACGATAGAAACCCCTGAAGGGCCTAACATCGGACTTATAAATTCACTCTCCGTATATGCCAAAATAAACGAATACGGTTTTATAGAATCGCCGTATCGTGTAGTTGATAAGGTAAATCGCAAGGTTACTTCCAAAATACAATACCTTTCGGCGGATGAGGAAGACTTGTACGTACGTGCTCAAGCCAATGAACCCCTTGATGAAAATGAATGGTTCAAAAATGAACGGGTTGCGTGTCGTACCGTCGAAGGAAGTTTGAAACTCATGAAAGGCGAAGACATAGACTTCATGGACGTTTCACCTAAACAAGTAGTATCGGTTGCAACCGCAATGATACCGTTTTTGGAAAACGATGATGCCAACCGTGCTTTGATGGGAGCGAATATGCAGCGCCAAGGTGTGCCGCTTTTAAGAAATGAAGCGCCGATAGTCGGAACTTCGATAGAATACCGTGCTGCGGTAGATTCCGTAGCCGCCGTGGTTGCAAAAAACGCCGGAGAGATAATCAAGGCAAGCGCCGATGAAATTATAATCAAAAGAGATGACAACAAAGAATACGAAAACTATAAACTGCTTAAATTTAAAAGATCAAATCAGGGAACTTGTATAAATCAAAAAGTTATAGTCTCCAAGGGTGAACACGTAGATAAAGGCGATGTAATAGCGGATGGCCCCTGCACCGATCGGGGAGAAATTTCCTTAGGGAAAAACTGCCTTGTAGCTTTCATGACGTGGGAAGGTTACAACTATGAAGACGCCATTTTGATAAATGAAAAACTTGTAAAAGAAGACCGATTGTCAAGTATTCACATAGAAGAATACGAACTCGAAGAACGTGACACCAAACTCGGACCTGAAATAATAACCAAAGATATTCCTAATATCGGAGACGATGCCGTCAAAGATTTGAATTCGGACGGCATAATTCGAATAGGTGCGGAAGTAAAATCCGGCGACATACTCGTCGGCAAGGTTACACCTAAGGGCGAAACCGAAATAACGCCGGAAGAACGTCTTTTAAGAGCGATTTTCGGTGAAAAAGCACGTGAAGTGCGTGACACTTCCCTTAAAGTTCCCCACGGTGAATCTGGCATTATAGTCGATGTAAAAATATTCAATCGTGAAGACAACGACGAACTCCCCGCCGGAGTAAGAAAGAGCGTCAGAGTATATATAGCTCAAAAACGTAAAATAAACGTCGGTGATAAAATGGCGGGACGACACGGAAACAAAGGCGTTGTATCTCGGATTTTGCCCGAAGAAGATATGCCGTATCTGCCGGACGGCACACCGCTTGAAATCGTCTTAAATCCTCTCGGCGTGCCTTCACGTATGAATATCGGACAAGTTCTGGAAGTGCATATGGGGCTTGCCGCCAAAGCGCTGGGTTGGCATATAGCTACCCCCGTATTTGACGGTGCGAACGAACAGGATATATTCCAAGCACTAAAAGAAGCTGATTTGCCCGAAGACGGTAAAATTTGGCTCCATGACGGCAGAACAGGAGAACTTTTCGATGCTCCCGTAACCGTAGGTTATATGTATATGATGAAACTTCACCACTTGGTGGACGATAAAATTCATGCCCGATCTACAGGTCCTTACTCACTCGTAACGCAACAACCTTTAGGCGGTAAGGCGCAGTTTGGAGGGCAACGTTTCGGAGAAATGGAAGTATGGGCGCTCGAAGGTTACGGTGCGGCGCATACACTTCAGGAAATGCTGACCGTAAAATCGGATGACGTAATCGGTCGGGTACAGACATACGACGCCATAATCAAAGGTAACAACGTACCGGAACCCGGCATACCTGAATCCTTTAAAGTATTGATAAAAGAACTTCAATCGCTCGCCCTCGATGTTCAGCTCTTGGATTCAAACGGAAATGAAATCGGAGGAAAAGAAGAAATTTCTGAAGATCTTATCACGGACGACAGTGAATATGTACAGGACGTTTTGCCGGACGGCATGACTATAGAGACACCGGAAGATGCTATAACTGTAAGCTCCGATACCGACGGATTCGATCTTGAGTACGAAGACGAAGACAAGTTAAATATTAGTGAAGACGATTCTTATGACATGGATGACGGTGATGATGACGATTACGGTTTTTAGGAGATGAACCGTTCGTAAATAGCCGATAACGAATTAAAAAATATCGGTCGGCATTTTGTTATACAGAAAGGAGAAATTCCTTGTTTGAATCCGATAAATACGATGATTTTGGAAATTTTGAATCTATCAGAATCAGTCTGGCATCTCCCGATAAAATCAGAGAATGGTCAAAGGGAGAAGTCAAAAAGCCGGAAACTATAAACTACAGAACGTTGAAACCTGAAAGAGACGGACTTTTTTGTGAACGAATATTCGGACCCACCAAAGACTATGAATGTAGCTGCGGTAAATACAAAAAAGATCGCAATCGACATAAAGATATAGTATGCGATAAATGCGGTGTCGAAGTTACTAAATCCAAAGTGCGCCGTGAACGTATGGGACACATAGAACTTGCCTGTCCCGTATCTCACGTATGGTACTTTAAAGGCATCCCCTCACGTATGGGACTGCTTTTGGATATGTCGCCGAAAGCTCTCGAAAAAGTGCTTTATTTTGCTAATTTTATAGTACTGGATCATAAAGAAACCGATCTTCAGGACGGACAGCTTTTAACTCAGGAAGAATACGACAACGCCGAGGACACTTTCGGATATGACGCTTTTGATGCGCGCATGGGCGCCGAAGCTATAAAAATATTGCTTTCCCGTATAAAATTAGATGAACTCTCCGTTGAACTTAAAGAAAGTATAAAAGATTCAAGCGGACAAAAACGTATCAAACTCATAAAACGTCTGGAAGTTGTAGAGGCTTTCATACGTTCGGGCAACGATCCCACGTGGATGATACTTGATGTCGTGCCGGTGATTCCGCCGGAACTTAGACCAATGGTGCAACTTGACGGCGGCAGGTTTGCGACTTCGGACTTAAATGACCTCTACCGTAGAGTAATAAACCGCAACAATCGTTTAAAAAGACTGCTTGAGCTTGGAGCGCCCGATATTATAGTGAGAAATGAAAAACGAATGCTCCAAGAGGCGGTGGACGCACTTATCGACAACGGCAGAAGAGGAAAACCCGTGGTAGGCCCCGGAAACAGACCTCTTAAATCGCTTTCCGAAATGCTTAAAGGTAAACAGGGACGTTTTAGACAAAATCTTCTCGGCAAACGTGTGGATTATTCAGGAAGATCCGTTATAGTCGTAGGACCGAAACTTAAATTCTATCAATGCGGAGTACCGCGCATAATGGCGCTCGAACTTTTTAAACCCTTTGTAATAAATAAACTTATAGATGACGATGTTTCCACGAACATCAAAAATGCAAAACGAAA
Organism: uncultured Filifactor sp.; assembly: GCA_947254385.1. Taxonomy (GTDB): domain Bacteria; phylum Bacillota; class Clostridia; order Peptostreptococcales; family Filifactoraceae; genus CAMYCP01. The sequence goes on from CAMYCP010000011.1 coordinate 11,644, forward strand.
AGTTGAAAGAATGGACCCGGAAGTTTGGGGAGCTCTTGAAGAAGTTGTAAAAGGTCACCCCGTGCTTTTAAACCGTGCGCCGACCTTACACCGTTTAGGAATTCAAGCCTTCGATCCGGTTTTGGTGGACGGCAAAGCGTTAAAACTGCATCCGCTCGCCTGCACGGCGTATAATGCCGATTTTGACGGCGATCAAATGGCTATTCACTTGCCTCTTTCGATTGAGGCGCAAACCGAGGGGCGCAACATGATGCTTTCGATAAACAACATATTGGCTCCTAAAGACGGTTCATCCATAGTGACACCTACTCAGGACATGGTTTTGGGTTCATACTACCTCACCATGCAGGAAGACGGCAAAAAAGGTGAAGGATCTATATATAAAGACTATGATGAAATGATTCTGGCATATTTTAATAAGGCGGTAGACTTACATTCCAAAGTTTACGTCAGAGTTAAAAAAGGCGACGATATCCCGGCTAAAATAATACATTCTTCGGTCGGCCGATTCATATTCAACAGTTACATTCCGCAAAACCTCGGCTATGTAGACAGGACAAAAGATCCATATTCCCTTGAAATAGACTTTCTGGTCGATAAAAAACAACTCGGCAAAATAATAGACAGATGTTTTAGAAAACACGGCAACACCATAACCGCCCATATGCTAGACAGCATAAAAAGTATGGGATATAAATTTTCAACTAAAAGCGCAATAACCGTATCGGTAGCAGATATGGTAATTCCGCCCGAAAAACCCGCTCTTATAAAAAAGGCGGAAGATAAAGTCAAATTATACGAAAAACAATATAGACAAGGATATTTGAGCGATGAAGAACGCCATGAAAAAGTTGTAGCCACATGGGAACAAACCACAAAAGACGTAGGTGAAGCTCTTATGAAAAACCTTTCGCCTCTAAACAACATCAATATAATGGCTACATCGGGCGCCAGAGGTTCTGCAAAACAAATACGTCAAGTTTCCGGAATGAGAGGGCTGATGGCGGACGCAACCGGTAAGACGGTTGAAATTCCTGTAAAAGCGAACTTCCGTGAAGGACTCACCGTACTTGAATACTTTACATCGTCACACGGCGCAAGAAAAGGTCTGGCGGATACGGCGCTGCGTACCGCCGACTCGGGATATCTCACCCGTCGGTTGGTCGACGTATCTCAAGACGTCATAGTAAGAGAACAGGACTGCGGCACGAGCGAGGGAATAGAAATTTCACAATTTAACGACGGCAACGAAGTCATCGAAAAACTCTACGATCGCATCTTGGGACTTTATCCGTCGGAAGACATAAAAGATCCCGAAACCGGTGAAGTTATAGTCAATACCGACACCATGATAAACGAAGAACTTGCAGATAGAATAATATCAGCCGGCATAACGAAAGTTAATTTACGTTCCGTGCTTAAATGTCGCACCCGTCACGGCGTATGTGCCAAATGTTACGGCAGAAACCTTGCCAACAGCAAACCCGTCAAAGTCGGAGAATCCGTAGGTATAATTGCGGCGCAATCTATCGGCGAACCGGGGACACAACTTACCATGCGAACTTTCCACACCGGTGGAGTTGCCGGAGGAGACATCACTCAAGGGCTCCCGCGTGTGGAAGAACTCTTTGAAGCGCGCAAACCTAAAGGGTTGGCGTTTATAAGTGAAATAGACGGTAAAGTACACATAGAAGAAACCGGCAAAAATCGTCAGGTTACGATAATATCGGAAGACGGAGAAGAAAAGAAATATTCTCTGCCTTACGGGTCGCTCCTTAAAGTAAGAGAAGGAGACACCGTCGTAAAAGGACAACCCCTCATGCAAGGATCTCTAAACCCCAACGAAATTATGGCGATAAACGGGATAAACGGCGTAGAAAACTATATAGTAAAAGAAGTGCAACGCGTTTACAGAAGTCAAGGGGTGGATATAAACGACAAGCACATAGAAATAATAGTAAGACAAATGCTCTCCAAAGTTAGAATAGAAGAATCCCACGACTCCAAATTTTTACCCGGAACGCTTGCCGAATATTCGGAAGTGCGTGACGAAAGTGAGGAACTTGAGGCACAAGGAAAAACTCCCTGTATCTATAGACACGTGCTTTTAGGTATAACCAAAGCATCTCTTGCGACTGATTCGTTCCTTTCGGCGGCATCATTTCAAGAAACCACCAGAGTTCTCACCGAGGCGGCTATAATGGGCAAAACCGATCATCTCATGGGCTTGAAAGAAAACGTCATAATCGGTAAACTGATACCTGCCGGAACCGGCATGAAACGTTACGCATCGACCGTGGACGGCAACATAGTATTGGAAAATGCCGAAGACGCTCAAAGCGTGGACGAATTTAAAGAAATGAAATCCAAAGAAAAAGACGTATATTTGGAAGAACTTGAAAAAGAATTTAAAGAAAAAATGGAAGCTGAAAATAAACGTCGAGAAATGGCGAAGCTCCATGCGCAAGAAAAGAAAGAACGTAAAAAGCGCAAAATGGAAGAAAATTTTGACTCTGAAGAAGAAAATGTTGAAAAACTTTCGGAAGATGATTTACCGGATGATAATTCGGATTTTGAAGTAAGCGATGACGAAATAGACGATTTTTTGGAAGATGATCGATTTGATGAAGACATGGACGAAACCGAATTTTTAGGAGAATATCCTGAAGACGACTGAAAGAAGTCTTCGTAATTTTATAAAAAGGGAGCGTAAAACCCACTACCCTTTGGGCGGTGGGATATAAGCGACCTATATCATATATTTTACTCAAAAGCATTGTTAAAAGTAGCGTTGTGAGTCTTAAGACTCTATACGGTAGAGGCGAAGTGGACACGCCTGTAAGAATAAGGGTTACCTGACTTGTCAGGTGGAGACTTAAATACCAAATTTCTTAAATGGGGCATAAGCCCTTAGAAGCCACCTACCTTTAGGTGGGTGGTGGTTCACAAATGCCTTGATAGAAATTAACGACAATTTCAGATTAAAAAAACCGGGTGTACAGACCCGGTTTTTTTTGCGTTGTGTTATTATTCTCTTTTTATACTTAATTGCATAAGAAATTGTAGTATCAATTTTCACTTTAAATTTTTGTAATACAAGTTTATACTGATTTCTTTTACAAATTGTAGTATCATACAAATTTTTTTAAATTTCTAAGTATAATACT
>CAMYCP010000012.1 GCA_947254385.1 uncultured Filifactor sp.
TTTTAATTTCTTCTGCGATTTCAGCGTTGAATTTTTTAACCTGTCTACACATTACAAAAGAAAAAATGTCTATTATTAACAAAGAAATCAAGAAATATACAATAAGAAAAGATAAATTGAAAACAAAATAATTGATATCCCAATTTTCTTTATCAAACATATTTTGAAACAAAAAAACATGAAAGTGTATACCGGATTTGATGAAAATTGCGCCTTTTAAATGATCATAAATATATGGACGAATGTATTTAGGTATCCATATAAGATAAAAAAATGAAATCAACAGAATGTATTTAACAACATAAAACATAAAAAACTGCCTTAAATACATGATAAGTTTCTCAACGCTTTTAAAATAAGTAATTTTACTATATACACAAATAAAAAAAAGCATAATAATATATGTCTGTACGCCTATGCCTAAGAAGTCGCGGGTATAAAGTGAATGATAATTTTCGCAATATTCCATTATAAAAAGTTCGTTAATTGAATCCACCAAAACCAATATAATATCCAGTATATATGCACCGATGTTTATAAATTTGTCAAATCTACTCATTTTAGCCGAAAAATCCAATTTTGCCGAATCTATTTTGTCTCTTATTCTTCCGTCATTCGGGATATTTTCTTCTATAAGCGATAGACAATATGGACAAATAAATATATCATAATCTACGAAGTTACTGCATATACATCGTTTTCTAAGAGAGTTCAACTTTCCCATAGCTTAAAAACCGAAGTATCTCATAGCACGTTCGGATGAACGTTCACTTAAAGTCCATACCATGGCTTTCCACTTTAAGCCCTCCATCATGTCCTTAACGGCAAGGAGGTCAAATTGTATGAGTGTGGCTGTAACATCTACCATATACTCTCTCCTGACTGTATAAAATTAAAAACATTTAAACATTAACAGACATTTGTAATATTATTATATCAGAAAAATAAACAATTTAAAAATATTATCATTTGATGATTTAATAAAATTAAATTTATATAGAGTATGTATTAAATATCAGCCCGTATAATAACGGGCTGATATTTCGTCTGTATTTTATCGGGGTTGGATCGGTTTTTCCTATATTATTCTTCTCTGCCTGCCATTTTGGCGTATGTTTCATAGCGTGTTTTTGAATCTTCTTCACATTTTGCATAAAGTTCTTCCGCCGTTTCGGGGAAACTTGTCTTAAGTGAGGTGTAACGCACTTGTTTATCCAAAAAGTCTCTGAAACTTTCGGTCGGTTTTTTGGAATCCAGGATAAACGGGTTTTTGCCTTCTTTTTTAAGTTCTGGGTTGTATCTGTATAAGTGCCAGTAACCGCAAGCTACCGCATCTTTGATGTTCTTTTGCGCTTTGCCCATGCCTTCTTTAAGTCCGTGGTTTATACACGGTGAATAGCAGATTATAAGCGACGGCCCGTCATAGGCTTCGGCTTCTTTGAGCGCTTTTATAAATTGTGCTTTGTCCGCACCCATTCCGACTTGCGCCACGTATACATAGCCGTATGTCGTTGCGATAAGTCCCAAGTCTTTTTTCTTGGTCTTCTTGCCCGATGCGGCGAATTTTGCAACCGCTCCGGTCGGAGTGGATTTGGAGGATTGTCCGCCCGTATTTGAGTAAACTTCGGTATCAAATACCATTATGTTTACGTTTTCGCCCGATGCGATTACGTGATCGAGTCCGCCATAACCTATATCGTAAGCCCAACCGTCGCCACCGAAAATCCATACGGATTTTTTAACCAGATAGTCTTTTTTGTCGATGATGTCTTGTGCGATTTTTTCATTTTCGCCCTTGATATCTTTTAAAACTTCCAGTACTTTTTCCGATGCCGCTTTGCTTGCTTCTCCGTCATCCATCACGGTTATCCATTCGTTCAGTGCGACCTTTGCGTTTTCGGGAATATCTGAGTTTATAAGGTTTTGCATATCTTCTTTGATGTTTTCACGCATAATTTTGGTGGCCTCAAAAATTCCAAGCCCGTATTCGGCGTTTTCTTCAAAGAGGGAGTTTGCCCATGCGGGGCCTTTGCCGTCTTTATCCACCGTATAAACCGATGCGGGAGAAGAACCGCCCCATATCGACGAGCAACCGGTAGCGTTCGCAATTATCATTCTTTCACCGAAAAGTTGAGTTACCAGACGTGCATACGGTGTTTCGCCGCAACCTGCACACGCACCCGAAAATTCAAGCAACGGTTGTGCAAATTGACTGCCTCTTACCGATTGACGGTTCATTATATAAGGTTTGTATCCGACTTTGGAGTGCAGATTTTTAAATATCGGCATTTGTTCCATTTGTGAGGCGAGAGGTTTCATTTCGAGAGCTTTGGCACCTTTTTTGCCGGGACATACTTCGGCGCAGTTGCCGCAACCCGTACAATCCAGCGGATCTATTTGTATTCTGAAGTTATAGTCTTTTAGTTCTTTGCCTGAAGCTTTAATGCCGGGAGCGTTGTATTTTTCCGATTCTTCAGCTGTCAAAAGGAAACTTCTGATTGCGGCGTGCGGACATACGAATGAACATTGGTTACATTGTATACAGTTTTCGCTTTGCCATTCGGGTACGTTTACGGCGATACCGCGTTTTTCATATTGCGATGTGCCGGGAGGAATTATTCCTTCTTCAATTCCTTTAAAGTTCGATACGGGTATTTTGTTACCTTGAAGAGCGTTCATCGGTTTAAGCATATTTTTTACGAAATCGGGGATGTTTTCTTCTTCGACGGTTTGTTTATCTACGGCGTTTTTCCAACTTTCAGGAACTTTGACTTCGTGAATTGCCTCACATCCGGCATCAACGGCTTTAAAGTTCATTTCAACGACGTTACGGCCTTTTTTGCCGTAGGTGTGTTCAATGGAGTCTTTAAGATGTTTGAGCGCATCGTCCACGGGGATAACTTTAGACAATTTGAAGAATGCACTTTGCATAATCATGTTGATACGTGTTCCGAGACCTATTTTTTCAGCAATTTTCGTGGCGTTTACCGTGTAGAATTTGATGTCGTTTTCGGCAATGTATTTTTTCATGTGAGCGGGCAGTTCCGTTTCGAGTTCTTCATCCGACCAGATTGTATTGAGTACGAATGTACCGCCTTTCTTAAGCCCTTCCAGCACGTCATAACGTGTAACGTATGATTGATTGTGACAAGCGATAAAATCCGCCTCAACTATTAAATATGTCGAATGAATCGGTTCTTTGCCGAAACGTAAGTGAGATACGGTGACGCCGCCGGATTTTTTGGAATCGTAATCAAAATATCCTTGTGCATACATATCCGTGTTGTCGCCTATTATCTTTATTGCGGATTTGTTTGCGCCGACCGTGCCGTCCGAACCTAAGCCCCAGAATTTGCAGCGTGTGGTGCCGGGTGAGGACATATTGACGTGTTCTTCTCTCTTAAGCGAGAGGTTTGTGACATCGTCTTCAATTGAAAGTGTAAAATGATTTTTGGGCGAATCGCTCATTATATTTTTAAAGAGCGCCAAAAGGTCGGACGGGGTGGTGTCTTTAGAACCCAAACCATATCTTCCGCCTACTATCAAAGGCATTTTGTCTCTTCCGTAATATATGTCTCTTACGTCGAGATACAAAGGTTCGCCGTTTGCTCCCGGTTCTTTGGTGCGATCCAAAACGCCGATTACTTTTACGCTTTCCGGCATTTCATTGAAGAAATATGATGCTGAAAACGGTCGATATAAATGTACTTTGAGGACACCGACTTTTTCGCCCTTTTTCATCAGATAATCCACGGTTTCCTGTAACGATTCGGTAACCGAACCCATGGCTACTACAACATATTCAGCATCGGGAGCGCCATAATATACGAAAGGTTTGTAGGTGCGTCCCGTCGCCTTGGAAATTTCCACCATGTAGTCGTTTACTATGTCCGGTACGGCATCATAAAACAGGTTGACCGATTCTTTATTTTGAAAGAATATATCCGGATTTTGAGCGCTGCCCTTTGTAAACGGATGTTCCGGATTTAAAGAACGAGCGCGAAATTCTTTTAACGCCTCTTTATCTAAAAGCGAAGACAAAAGATCGTAATCCATAACTTCTATTTTTTGAATTTCGTGGGAGGTTCTGAATCCGTCAAAAAAATGCACGAACGGAATTCGCGATTTTATGGCCGCAAGATGCGCTATACCGCCAAGATCCATGGTTTCCTGTACGGAACCCGACGCCAGAAGAGCGCAGCCTGTTTGACGTACAGCCATAACATCCGAGTGATCGCCGAAAATTGAAAGCGCATGACCCGCCAAGGCACGTGCCGCAACGTGAAATACACCCGGCAAAAGTTCTCCCGCAATTTTATACATATTCGGAACCATTAAAAGTAGGCCCTGAGATGCAGTGTAGGTGGAAGTTAAAACGCCGGCACTTAAAGAACCGTGCATTGCTCCCGCCGCACCGCCTTCAGCTTGCATTTCAATTACCTGTACTTTTTTACCGAAAATATTTGTTTTACCGTGAGCCGCCCATTCGTCCACTGTTTCCGCCATAGGTGATGACGGTGTTATGGGGTAAATCATAGCCGCTTCACTTAAAGCGTAAGAACAATAAGCGGCGGCCGTGTTACCGTCCATGGTTTTCATTACTTTACCCGACATAGGTAAACCTCCTTATATAATAATTAATTGAAATGACCGCAATTAAAAAAAATTGCATTGATTATGAGTAGAATAAATCATGTATATAATGCAATTTTATCATCTGTAATTTCATTTTACAATAATTAAATAGGGCTAAAAATCTTATATAAAAGACTTATAATCTGTAATAAAGATAAATCAAGTATTCTCAAATAACAGTAAAATTACATTTTACTCTGAAATATTTGCATAACGAGGTGCAAGAAAATAAGACTTTTTTGACAAAATTTTAACTTAAAGATAAAAATTTCACATTCAATCCATAACTGTATAAAATTAAGTTCTTGATGTAAAATACCGGTAATTTGTGATAAACTTATTATAGAATAAAAATTATTGCTAACGGAGGTCAAATTGAAAAAATCTGAAGATTTATATAATCCACATTCAATCGAAAAAAAATGGCAAAAGCACTGGGAAGAAAACAAAACTTTCAAAGCTGAAATCGACCTAGGCAAAAAGAAATTTTATGCACTTATAGAATTTCCTTATCCGTCGGGGGCAGGGCTTCATGTAGGACACATAAGAGCCTATACTTCGCTTGAAGTAATTTCACGCAAACGCCGACTTGAGGGATATAACGTACTATTTCCGATAGGGTGGGACGCTTTCGGCCTGCCGACCGAAAATTATGCCATTCAGACGGGCGAACATCCGCGGGATGTAACCGACCGCAACATCAAAGTGTTCACCGAGCAGCTTAAAGCCGCCGGATATTCATTTGATTGGGATCGTACGGTGGACACGACCGATCCCGATTATTACAAATGGACACAATGGATTTTTATACAGATGTTCAAACGAGGTTTGGCGTACAAGGACAAGACGTATGTAAACTTTTGTCCGAACTGTAAGGTTGTACTTGCCAACGAAGAATCTCAGGACGGACACTGCGACAGGTGTCACAGCGAAGTTGTACAGATGGAAAAAGATGTCTGGTTCTTAAAAATCAGAAAGTACGCCGACAGACTGCTTGAGGGACTCAAAGAGCTGGACTTTTTGCCGAGAATAAAGACGGAACAGGAAAATTGGATCGGCAGAAGTTACGGAGCGGAAATTAATTTTAAATTAAAAGATGCGGACGATACATTGCTCGTATTTACGACGAGACCTGATACACTGTTCGGGGTAACGTTCATGGTAATGGCTCCGGAACACCCGTATATCGAAAAATATAAAGAACGCATACAAAATTTGGACGAGATAAAAGCATATCAGAGTGCCGCTAAGAAAAAGACGGAATTTGAACGTGTACAACTTGCCAAAGACAAAACCGGAGTTGAAATAAAAGGGTTAAAGGCGATAAATCCCGTAAGCGGCAAGGAAATTCCGATTTGGATATCGGATTATGTAATGATGGGCTACGGCACGGGCGCTATAATGGCGGTGCCGGCACATGACGATCGCGACTACGCTTTTGCAAAAAAATTCAATATTCCGATGATAGAAGTGATAAAAGGCGGCGACATATCTGAAAAAGCGTTCACCGACATAGAAGACGGGGTGATGATAAATTCCGGATTTTTAGACGGGAAACCTGTCAAGACCGCGATACAGGAAATGATCGCCTATGTTGAAAGTAAGAAAATCGGCAAAAAACAAACGAATTACAAGATGAAAGACTGGGCGTTCAACAGACAACGTTACTGGGGCGAACCCATCCCCATAATTCACTGCCCGAAATGCGGCATGGTGAGCGTACCGGAAGAGGAACTTCCTTTAAGACTTCCGGAAGTTAAAGAATACAAACCCACTGATACAGGTGAATCGCCTCTTGCCAAAATAGATTCGTGGGTAAATGTAAAATGTCCCGTATGCGGAGCGGACGCTAAGAGAGAAACCGACACCATGCCGCAGTGGGCGGGATCGTCGTGGTACTTTTTAAGATACACAGATCCGAAAAATAATGATGCGTTGGCCGGCAAAGACGCTCTCGAATATTTCGGTCCCGTAGACTGGTACAACGGAGGAATGGAACACGTAAGCCGCCACTTGATATATTCCAGATTTTGGAATTTGTTTTTATACGACATAGGAGCGGTGCCGTTTGCCGAACCGTACCGCAAACGTACCGCACAAGGGCTTATCTTAGGCTCGGACGGTGAAAAAATGTCAAAATCCCGCGGCAACGTGATAAATCCCAACGACATAATAGAAAACTACGGTGCGGACACGCTTAGAACATATATCATGTTTATCGGCGACTACGAACGCCCCGCCGTTTGGTCGGACAGCAGTGTAAAAGGGTGCAGAAGATTTTTGGATCGCATATGGAACTTGAATGAAATAATGACGGACGATAAAAATTATTCCGACAAACACACCGTTTTGATGAATAAGACGATACAAAAAGTCTCTTCCGACTACGAAAATGTCAAATTCAACACGGCTATAGCCGCCATGATGAGCGCACTCAACGTATTTACCGATGACGGATATATTACCCGAGGCGAATTTAAAGACTTAATAACTCTCCTCTACCCGATAGCGCCGCACATAACTTCCGAACTTTGGGAAAAAGCCGGATTTGAAAACTATCTTGAAAATGCGTCGTGGCCTACATTTGATGAAAGTAAAACGGTGGAAGACATAATAGAAATTCCGGTGCAGATAAACGGGAAAGTCAGAGGCAAGGTAAACGCATCCTCAGATGCGAAAGAAGATGAAATATGGGCGGCGGCGGAACGGATAAAAAGCGTGCGCGACTTTATCGAAGGCAAGAAGATAATTAAAAAAATATACGTTCAAGGGAAAATATTAAACGTCGTTGTAAAATAAAAAATAAAAAGCCGTGCTGAAATTCGGCACGGCTTATCTTTGTAAGGGGGAAAATACATGGACGCTTTGAAAAAATTTAAAGAAATTGTATTATCTTCAGATAATATCGTATTTTTTGGAGGAGCCGGAGTATCGACGGAAAGCAAAATTCCGGATTTTAGAAGTGAAACGGGACTATACTCCACCAAATTCGGCAAATTTCCCGCTGAAACGATGCTCAGCCGTACATTTTTTGACGAGCATCCGCACGAATTTTATCAGTTTTACCGTGAAAAAATGATTTATCCCGATGCAAAACCCAACCCCGCACATATAGCTCTTGCAAAACTTGAACAACAAGGCAGACTTAAAGCCGTGATAACACAAAATATAGACGGACTTCATCAAAAAGCCGGCTCCAAAAAAGTTTTGGAACTTCATGGGAGCGTCCTTAGAAACCATTGCATGAAATGTGGTAAATTTTATGACCTGTCCATAATAACCGAAAGTAAGGATATCCCGACCTGTCTGTCGTGCGGCGGTAAAATAAAACCCGATGTCACATTGTATGAAGAACCTTTAAACGATGAAGTATTCATTGAGGCTATGGACTATATACGTAACGCCGACGTATTTATAATAGGCGGAACGTCACTTGTAGTGTACCCTGCGGCATCTTTGATACAATATTACTACGGCGATGAACTGATACTCATAAACAAAGCCGAAACGGCTTTTGACAGTCGTGCCGACCTTGTACTCAGGGAAAATATAGGCGAAGTTTTCAGCAGCTTGTTAGAATAATACGCATTACACAAAACACTTTTGCCTTTTTGTTATAAGTTTTATGAAAATCAAAACAAATTAAAAATGCTGAATCCAACGTCTTGTTTTGTTGAATTCAGCATTTTGTATCTTAAGGTTTATCAGTCAACCGTTTTAAGTGAACTACACCCGAATCTAAAGATTCGGTGATTCTTGCTTCATCCTCTGACTTACGTTTCGTAATCTATAAGAGATTACTCTTCCGTCTTACGTAAAGTTCACAAGCGTAGATTCGGGTAGTTCCTACCCTACAATAAGTATAGAAAACTTAGGTTTAGTTTTCTAATATGATATATTATACCGCAAAAAACTCTCTGTCAATTCATCTCACGAACCTAAAGGTTCAAAGATTTCTTGACACTATCTTTAAAGTTCTCCTACAAGATCAATCCCCGGTGTCAAAACTTCATCTCCCGGTTCCCAGTTGGCGGGGCAAACTTTGTCACCGTGTTTGTGTACAAATTGTGACGCTCTGACTTTTCTTAAAAGTTCGTGAGCATTTCTGCCTACTCCGGGAGCATTGATTTCATAAGCTACTACTTCCCTGTTCGGATTGATTATAAAACTTGCACGTAACGCTTGTCCTTCTTCGGGGATAAGCACATCGAGCATTTTTGACAAAACGAAATTTCTGTCACTTATCATTGAAAAGTCAACTTTTTTAATTCTGTCGGAGCGGTCTTTCCACGCCTTGTGTACAAATTCGGAATCCGTGGACACGGAATAGATGTTCGTGTGTTCTCTTCTGAAGTCTTCATACAGGTTTTGCAAATCTTCGAGTTCCGTCGGGCATACAAAAGTAAAATCTCCCGGATAAAAGAACAGTACACTCCATACGCCGTCCAAATCTTTTTCCGTAACTTGTTTAAATTCTTCGCCTACGAGAGCGGGAACTTTAAATTCATCAATTTTTTTACCGATTAAATTCATAATTTCACCTCATAATTATTTTTTTATAATGATATCTTGTTTCAGTTATATATTTATCCCGTTTGAATTATTTTAAACATAATTTAAAAAATATTTTATACTAAAAGATATTTCTATCGGATGATAGTATGAATTATCGTAAAAGTGAACTACACACGAAACTTTTAGTTAGGTGTTTCTTGATTCATCCTCTGACTTACGTTTCATAATCCATAAGATTACTCTGCTTACTTACGTAAAGTTCACAAGCGTAAGTAAAGGGTAGGTCCTACCATACTTTTATTGTATCAATTCATCTCACGAATCTAAAGATTCACAGATTTCTTGATACTATTTTTTTAAACGGAAAATAAAAGATACAAGAAGGATCAAGTCAGAAAAATAAATTTATTTCCTTAAAAATTAAATTCAACCGGTAACAGAAAATATAGTTAATATTTTTAATTTGCAGTTTCTTTTTTTTCGATTTTTATTTTTTCTTCACGATAGAGCGCTTTTGAAATCGCCTTGGTCGGGCATTTTTGTACACAGATTTTGCACATTTTACATTTGTCATAATCTACACGTGCAATTCCGCCTTCCACGTGTATTGCGTCAAATGGGCAGTTTTTTTCGCAAATTCCGCACGCTATACAACCGACTTGACATACGTCTTTTACGGCTTTGCCTTTGTCACGGTTGCAGCAGTCGACGACCACTTTGTTTTTATACGGTACGAGTGAAATAAGAAGTCTCGGACAGGCGTCGATACATTTACCGCACGCTACGCATTTGTCGGGATCGACAAGTGCTACGCCGTCTGAGACGTGTATGGCGTCAAATTCACATACGCTTACACAACTTCCGTATCCCAAGCATCCGGCGGTGCATCCTTTGTCGCCGGCGTTCACCATGGATGCGGCACGGCAGTTGAGTATGCCTTGATATTCGGCTTTTTTTGTGCTGAATGAATGTCCGCCGTTACATTGTACGTGAGCTACTTTTTTTACGTTTTCTTCCGCTTTTACTCCCATTATGTCTGCAATTTTAGCGGCGACGCTTTCTCCGCCTACGACGCAACCGTTCACTGGAGCTTTACCGCCGTTTATTGCCACCGCAAGTCCTGAACATCCCGGAAAACCGCAGCCGCCGCAGTTGGCGCCCGGCAGGGCATCGAGGATGGCTTTTTCTTTAGGGTCGGTTTTGACCTCAAATTTTTTTGAGGCGTACGCAAGCCCCGAACCGAATATTAATCCCATTAATGACAGGCTTGCAAAGGCATTTAATACTGTACTCATTTTTTTCCTCCTATTTTATCAATCCTTGAAGTCCCAAAAATGAGATTGCCATAAGTCCTGCGGATATTAGGGCTATCGGAAAGCCCCGAAAACTTTTCGGTATGTCGGAAAGTTCCATGCGTTCTCTTATACCGGCAAACAATACGATGACGAGCATAAAGCCCAGTGCGCCGGTAAAGCCGTTGAATATGGATTCCACAAGGTTGTACTGATTGTTTATATTAAGTACCGTAACGCCGAGTACCGCACAGTTGGTCGTAATGAGCGGAAGGTATACTCCGAGCGCTTGATAGAGTGTGGGAGAAGATTTTTGAATTACCATTTCCACAAACTGTACGAGTGCGGCGATTACCAGTATGAATGCTATGGTTTGCATATATTCTATGTGGAGTTTATTTAACACAAGTTCCTGTACGAGCCATGTGACCATGGAGGCGAGCGTCATTACGAATGTAACGGCAAGCCCCATACCCAAGGCGGTGCTGACTTTTTTGGAAACGCCTAAAAACGGACAGCAACCCAAAAATTTGGACATCAGAAAGTTACTTACAAATAAGTTGCCGATTGTGATTATAAGTAGATTTTTAGCAAGTTCCATTTCTCTTCCTCCTATCTCGTTTCTCTGATTTTATTGAATGCCGCAAGCAATAGACCGAATGTGAGAAATGCGCCCGGAGGCATTATAAAGAGGAGCGCCGGAGTATAGGATGCTCCCAAGAGTGCATGACCGAATATTGTACCGTTGCCGATGATTTCACGTATGGAGCCCATTATCGTGAGTGCTACGGTGAAACCTAAGCCCATGCCGATGCCGTCCGCTATGGAGAGAATAGGAGTGTTTTTGTTGGCAAAACTTTCCGCACGGGCGAGGATTATACAGTTTACGACTATCAAGGGTAAAAAGAGTCCCAAGGCATCGTAGAGAGTTTTGACATACGCTTCGAGTATCATGGATACGACGGATACGAATGTGGCGATTACCACGATGTAGCCGGGTATTCTGATTTTGTCGGGAATAAATTTACGTAAGAGCGATATTACAAAGTTTGACCCTATAAGTACGGCGGTGGCGGCAAGTCCCATGCCCAAACCGTTTATTGCCGATGTGGTTACCGCCATGGTGGGACAAGTGCCCAAAACCTGAACGAAAGTCGGGTTTTCGTCGATTAATCCGTTTTTAATCGTCTTTAAAAATTTCATTTTCAACCCTCCTATTTAAGTTTTGTAAATATTTCCAGTGCTGTATCGACTCCTTTGGTGACTCCGTTTGAAGTTCGGGTTGCGCCGGAAATTGCTAAAATTTCATCATCTTGAGGCGTGCCGGATTTTATGACTTTTAATGTGTCCGCTTTCTTGTCTTTGTACTGGTCGATAAATTCCGGATTTACCGCTTTAGCGCCCAGCCCCGGAGTTTCATTCATAGCGCCGAGTTTTACCGCCTCTATCGTGCCGTCCGCTTTTATTCCGACAGTCACTTCTATTTCTCCGCCATAGCCTTTGGGCAGGGTCTTTATTACATATCCGACCGTTTCATCGTTTCTTAAGGCTTTACTTACTTGTGCGACTTTTACGTCGGGATTGTTTTCGGATGTAAATTCATCATTTATTTTTTCAAATTTGTCGGCTTCGTTTAAGACGGATTTTTGTGCCTCGTTGTCGGCTTCGATTTTATGTTGCGCTATTACAGGTTCGGTCATGTCGTTTACAAATCCGAGCAAACCTCCGGCTACCGCCGTGATTATAAATAAAATAACGCCGAATTTTACAATTTCGTTTTTCATTTTTTCTTCGCCACCTCTCCGAATATTTTGGGTGCCATAAGTTTATCCATAAGCGGAGCACATACGTTCATAAGAAGTATTGAGTATGATACTCCTTCGGGATATCCGCCGTAGTATCTTATCACCGATGTAAGGATGCCGCAACCTATGCCGTATACTATTTGCGCTTTGGAGTCTACAGGCGAGCTTGCGTAGTCGGTCGCCATGAAGAACGCGCCGAGCATCAAACCTCCGGCAAACAGGTTATACGGAACCATGACGGGGTTTCCTCCGGAAAAGAGGAATGTAAGCAATGCGACGGTTGTAAGA
Organism: uncultured Filifactor sp.; assembly: GCA_947254385.1. Classification (GTDB taxonomy): domain Bacteria; phylum Bacillota; class Clostridia; order Peptostreptococcales; family Filifactoraceae; genus CAMYCP01. Next base: position 12,536 of record CAMYCP010000012.1, read on the forward strand.
TAGGCAAGGGGAATGCGGGGAGATATGACTTTGCGGTATATAAGGTAGATTCCGCCGAGCATTAAAAGGAGCGCCGACGTTTCACCGATTGTGCCGGCGGTGTTGCCGATGAACATATTTATAAGAGTTTCCTGTGTGGCGGCGGGATCTTTGATTATTGCAAGCGGAGTTGCTGAAGACACGGCATCCGGCCCCGGAGTTACCCAAGCGGTCATTTGTGACGGGTATGCCGCAAGCAGTGCCGCCCTTGCAATCAGTGCAGGGTTTATGAAATTGTGACCCAGTCCGCCGAATAATTGTTTAGCTATTACAATTGCAAATACCGCTCCGATAAACGTCATCCAAAACGGTATTGATGCCGGTACGTTCATGGAGACTAAAAGCCCCGTGACGACCGCAGAAAAATCGTTTATTGTGACCGGTTTTTTCATGATTTTCTGACAGGCGTATTCGGCTATAACTGCGCCCGTCACGCCCGAAATTACGTTTATAAGTGCGCCGGTTCTGAAAAAGTAAATGCCTGCAAGTGTCGCCGGCAACAAAGCGATGACGACATCTTTCATTATTTGAGGTACGTTTTCTTCTCCTCGTATGTGAGGTGATGAAGAAATTAAAAGTTGATTGTTTTCCAATTAAATCACCCCTATTTCTTACTGCTTCTGCGTCTTTTGGCGAGTATTTCCTGTTTTGCCACACGAATTGATTGCAAGAGAGGACGTTTGGCGGGGCAGGTATAAGAACAGCACCCGCACTCTATACAGTCCAGTGCATGATATTCTTCGGATTTTTCATAGTTGCCGAGAAGTGAATAACCGCTTATGAAAATCGGCTGAAGTTTCATAGGACAAACTTCCACACATTTGGCGCAACGTATGCAATTTGTATATTCAGGCAGGCGAGCTTCTTTTTTGCTCATGCAGAGTATTCCGCCGCTACCTTTGTTTGCAACTACCTCAAGGTTTGATTGTGCAAGTCCCATCATGGGGCCGCCGCTTATCACTTTGCCGGGTTCTTCCGTAAAGCCTCCGCATTGTTCTACAATTTCGCTGTAGAGCGTGCCGAGTTTTATTCTTAAGTTTTTCGGTTCTTTTATTATGGAACCGGTCACGGTACAGTTGCGTTCGATAAACGGGATACCGGTTTTTAAACTGCGGGCGATTTGAGCCGCCGTGCCTACGTTATCCACAACCGCTCCCGCATCGGCGGGCAAGCCGCCGGAGGGCACTTCTCTTTGCGTGCAGGCGTATATAAGTTGTTTTTCCGCACCTTGCGGGTATTTGGTCGCAATTTGCACGACCTCTATGTTTTTATATTCGTCCGCAACTTTTTTAACCGCATCATAAGCGTCCTGCTTGTTGGTTTCGATGGCGATATAGCCTTTCGTCACGCCTAAGACTTTCATTATTGCTCTACAACCGTATACGACATTTTCGGGTTCTTCGAGCATGAGGCGGTGGTCGCAGGTCAAATACGGTTCACATTCGGCACCGTTTAAAATGACGACATCGACTTTTTTGTCGGGCGGAGGCGATAATTTTACTGCGGTTGGAAACGTCGCACCGCCCATACCTACAATTCCGCTTATCTTTATAACGTCCAAAATTTCTTCGGGGCTCATATCGTCTATGTAAGGATAGGGGTGCAGGCTTTCCGAAATTTCTTCCTTAAAGTCGTTTTCAATGACAATGCAATTGACTTTTTGTCCTCCCGGCACCGACATGGTTTTGAAAGCCTTGACAGTTCCGGAGACGGATGCGTGTACCGGCGCCGAAACGAATCCGCCCGCCTCCGCTATCATTTGTCCCATTTTTACACTGTCACCTATTTTTACCGTAGGTTTTGCAGGTGCGCCGATGTGCTGTGATACAGGTATGTATACAGTCTTGGGCGCCGCGGCTTTCTCCACGGGTTTGGAGGAAGTATAGTCCTTGTGATAGTTAGGATGTATACCTCCCATGAAACTTAAAACACTCATAAATCTCTCCTCCCGTATAAGATAAATTTTATAAATCCGAAAAACACGGGTTTAATTGAATTTACCGAACACTTAAAAATTTTTAGTTTTAACGCTTGTAACGATAAAAATTAATGAAATAAATGATATTTTATACATACC
>CAMYCP010000013.1 GCA_947254385.1 uncultured Filifactor sp.
CAATTCAGTATAAGTATTAAAAGCAAATTATTATAATTTCAAAAATGCCGAAAAATCTCCGATTTTTTAAGGTCAGAAGATCGTTCGGCATTTTTATTTTATCTTTTTTTGTACGAGTTTTTGGAAAGCATCTGTATAGAGTTTAACGCATCTCCCGTACCTTTAGCTACACATGAAATCGGATCTTCCGATACATATACGTCTATGCCGGTACGTTTGGCTATAAGTTTGTCAAGCCCCCACAAAAGCGACCCGCCGCCCGTCATTAGGATTCCTTTGTCGCTTATGTCGGAAGAAAGTTCCGGAGGAGTTTGTTCAAGCACGATATGCACCGCATCGGCAATTTGAGTTACACTTTCTCTAAGCGCCTCAAGCATTTCACTGCTGGATATGTTTTTTATTTCAGGTAAGCCCGATATCAGATTTCTTCCCCTCACATCCAACGTTACGTCTTTTTCTCTCGGAAATGCCGTGCCTATTTCTTTTTTCACTTCTTCGGCGGTACGTTCGCCTATTAAAATCGAATGTTGTTTACGCATATATTTAATTATCGCTTCATCAAACTGATCTCCCGCAACTTTTATAGACGTGTTTACAACTATCCCTCCAAGTGAAATCACGGCGATATCGGTCGTACCTCCGCCTATATCTACCACCATACACCCGTTAGGTTTACTGATGTCTATGCCTGAACCTATCGCCGCGGCGACCGGTTCTTCTATCAGATACACTTCTCTTGCTCCCGATTCTATCGTCGCATCTATAACCGCTCTCTTTTCAACTTCCGTACACCCCGACGGCACACATACCATTATTCTGGGCTTGAACAGGCGAAACATACTAACCCCGCCGGTTACTTTATCTATAAAATGTTTGAGCATTTTTTCGGTAACTTCGTAGTCGGATATCACACCCTCTTTTAGAGGCCTTATTGCAACAATCGACCCCGGAGTACGTCCGAGCATCATACGTGCTTCCTCTCCCACCGCAAGTATTTTATCGTTTACCGTATCTATTGCAACTACCGACGGTTCATTCAGTACTATGCCCTTACCCTTGACATACACAAGAACCGATGCCGTCCCCAGATCTATTCCTATATCCGGTGAAATTTTAAACATCCTTCTTCCTCCGTTTTATTATTCTTCAATTCTACAAATATTCGCTCCCAATTTTGAAAATTTACCTACTATGTCGACATATCCTCTGTCTATGTGATATATGTTCTTGATTTTAGTTTCTCCCGTTGCGACCAAACCGCACAAAATAAGTGCCGCTCCGGCTCTTAAATCTGTAGCGACAACTTCGTTTCCGGTTAGATGTTCCACCCCCGCTACTATCGCCGATTTTCCTTCCGTCTGTATATTTGCACCCAGCCTTATAAGCTCAGGCACGTTCATAAACCTGTTTTCAAAAATCGTCTCGGTAATCGTGGAAATGCCGTTGGCAAGACACAATACCGACATGAAAATAGACTGTAAATCTGTCGGAAAGCCGGGGTACGGCAAAGTCTTAATTTTAACGGGATTTATCTTATGTTCCGCTCTGATGTGTAAAGAATTGTCGGCTTCTTCTATAATGCAACCCATCTCTTCAAGCTTTGCACCGCACGCTTTAACGTGACCGGGTATCACGTTTTCTATCTGTATATCGCCTCCCGTTATGGCGGCCGCCGCCATGAACGTACCGGTTTCTATACGGTCGGGAATTATTGTATATTCCACCCCGTGAAGTTTATCCATTCCATAAACTTTGACCGTGTTGGTACCGGCTCCTCTTACCTTGCCTCCCATAGCGTTGATAAAATTTGCAAGATCTACTATTTCCGGTTCTTCAGCGGCATTTTCTATATAAGTTGCGCCCGTCGCCAAAGCTGCGGCCATCATTATATTTTCGGTAGCGCCCACGGACGGAAAATCCAAATACACTCTGTCTCCCATAAGTCCTTTAGGTGCATAAGTTTCTACACTGCTCCCCGTTTCACGATAATATGCGCCGAGTGCGCAAAATCCTTTTATGTGAAGATCAATCGGGCGTTTGCCTATAGCGCAGCCACCGGGAGTGGGAATGTCGGCTTGCTTGAATCTTGCAAGTAAAGGCCCCATAACCAAAAATGAAGCGCGCATTTTATTTACCAGATAAAATGGCGCATCCGTTTTTGTTATATTTCTACAGTCAATTTTAAGTACATCGCCATCAAACTCCGTCACTGCGCCCATCGCATTTAAAAGCTCGCACATCACGTGTACATCCTTTAAATCCGGTACACCTTTAAGTACGGTTATATCTTCCGATAAAAGCGATGCGGCTATAATCGGAAGTACGGCATTTTTGGAACCGCTTATGTTTACAGTCCCAAAAAGAGGCGGACTCTGCTTTACTAAAATATAAGACAAGGTATAACTCCCTTTCGTAATTAAAAGATATATCAAATTTTCATCACATTTGTCAATGGGAAGGAATCTCAAAATCATATTTGTATAAACACGTAAACATTTTTTTAAAAGTATATCATATTTATACAATATTATTTTACACTTTTTCAAATAAACAAAAATTTTTCATTTATTTAAAAAGGCGTAAAATAACGCCTTTAAATTTATTTTGTAAACGTTGTGAATTTTTGTATCTTTGTAAGCTTAACTTAAGAGCCGAAGACTTTTTTATCCTATGTCGCATTTTGTAATCTGAAAAACCGGTTACTCTTTGCCTACATAAAGCACACACGCATAAGCAAATGGTAGTTCCTACCCTGCTATAAGCAATAGAAAATTTGCTTATCATCTTCTATTACTATATATTATATTTATTCAATTTATCTCACGAAATTAAAGGTTTAAAGATTTTTTGGTACGCCTTTTAAACTCTATATATTCATCGAGCATCATGCTCAAAATTTTAAATACGGGCACGCCTATAAGCATCCCGAACATTCCGAAATACCCGCCGCCTATAAATATTGCAAGAATTATATAAAGCGGTCTTATTCCCATTTTCCCTCCGAGTATCTTAGGACCGAGTATATTGCCGTCGAATTGTTGCAACGCAAGGATAAAAAGTGCCGTCCACACGGCTTTAATGGGAGAAAACACAAAGGTTAAAAGTATTGCAGGCACAGCTCCGATAAAAGGGCCTACATAGGGAATCATGTTGGTTATCCCGATTATCATGGCAAGTACTGTGATATACGGAACTCTCAAAAAATATAATCCTACGAACGCCATTATTCCTATAATAAAAGAATCCAGTGCTTTGCCGATAAAAAAATCCTTAAATACCGAATAAAAATTTTTGCCCCACTTAACCACAAAATCTACCTGTTTTTGTTCCATGAGCGCACTCATGAATTTACGCACGAATATTTTGAGATTGTCTTTTTCGTACAACATATAGGCTGAGATTATAACACCCACCAAAAATTGCGCTATTCCTCCGGTAAGGTCTATCGCCTTGCTCATGGCGGCTTTTATAAGGTCGTTTGAGTAATTGTAAATATAATCCGACATACTTTGAAGTATATCGAGTGCCGGTTCTTTGATTTGGTATTTATCCCAAAATTCCATGTTCATTAGAGTATTAAAAATCTTTTGCAGATTGTCAAAATAAACCGGCAAATTTTCAGCCAAGTCCGAGATACTGCGGGTAATTTGAGGAATTATCAAAAATGACACCAGTGTCATGAAACTTATAAATACCATATAGACTATAACCAAAGAAAAAGCCTTTGTACGCTTAAAATGTGTCCTTATATATTCAAGCAGAAAATTCAATATCAGTGCAATCATAATTCCCCACATGAAAGGCGCCAAAATGCTTTTAAGTTTTTTTAACTGACTGAAAAACCACGTATAATTTGATATCAGCTTATATATTATTAAAGTAAAGAATACGACAAAAAAGAAATCACCGTATTTTTTAAATTTATCTATCATTTTACCTCTTTAAAAAATTTAAAATATGCAAAAAATTGCAAAATAAAAAATTTAAAATATAGGATTTTTAATTTTTTATAAAATAAAGCCCTCTTTTTTAAGCAAATTCAACGCTACATCTTCATTTTTTGCAGATACCGTTATTACAGGGCCGGTGCAACCCATTCCGGCTTCGGAGTATATATTTTTTTTGCCGAGCATATTCATAGCATTATCTATCTCCATGACGTCCACGCCCACTATTTCACGTGTTACCGCCTCACGTTCGATAGAATACGAACTGTCGAAGTCCTTGTTTATATTGTCTTTTATGCAGGACATCCAGTCAATTCTGTCCAAAAACTCAAATTCTTTTTTCGCTTTTTTTTGTAAATCTCCCGTCACCATTTCATAAGCATACTTGAGTGAATCGGCAATAACTCTGGGGCCGGAAGACCTTGAGACTATTAAGATGTTGCGGTCGTAATTTTTACCTACTCCGGGGCCGTAACCGTATCCGAAAGTCTCATACTCCCCTCCGCTTTGAAATGCAGAAAACGTTTTTACCAGAATATTTCCGGTGAGCGTATCCGTAACCATTACGTCGGGGCTTGCAGTCAAGAGGTCGTTACCCCTCATTATACCGTCGCTGCCATGCCTTATCGATTTTGCGAATTTTATGGAATATCCGAGACTCGATATATCTTTCAATATTTTTTTTACCGTGAGCGACCCGTCAACGTTCAGTATTCCAAGCGTCGGATTAAAATTTCCGAGCGTCTTTGCAACAATTATGCCGTATATTGCATTTTTTACCATGGCCTCTATCCGATTTGAAGATGCGATACCGGACGTTGAGGCGATGAGCATCTCTTTACCTCTAGCCGGAGTGATTATTCTGCCGACTGACGACACTCCTATAGGAAAACTGTATTTACGTGTGACGCAGGCGCTTATCTCTTTATTGTCGAGCATTTTTTCCATTACCGAATAAAGTTCTTTTTCGGAAGTTGCAGTTACGGTTTTTAAATCGGGAGCGATTTTTCTTCCTATTATCGTCAAATCCACTTCGGGATACAGTTTTTGACATAATCTCACCCCTGCGGAAAGATTTTGTTCTTCTTCGGGCGTGCCTAAGACTGTAAGCGCAATTTTTCTTTTCTCCATCATGAAATTATTTTCCAGTGCGTCCGCCGTTCTAAGAAAAATATTGGCTATGCACTTTTTAATTTCTTCTTTATTTTCCATAAGAACTCCCGCTTCATAACTATCAAACTTTAACAACGGTATCTTTTGCGACGTGTAAAACCGTTTAATATAAAGTATTTCACTTCAACATTTCTTCAGCCACTTCTCTCATAGCATCCGCTGCAATTTTGCGAATTAAACCTTCATCTACGATTTTAATTTCGTCTTTGTATTCTTCACCGTTATTTCTTTCCATGAGAAATGACACTCCGTCGAATCGATTGGTCATACGTGCCAAAAGTAGTGACCCCCTACCTATTACCATCAGAGAAGATATGGCATTACCTTTCATCTCATTTATAGCCTCACCTATATAGGCAATCCCTGAAGGTATATGTCCTTGAGTGGGCGCAAAGCCTATTACACCGCGATTTTCACAAAATGTGTCGATCTCATTTTCGGGTATTTCTTCTCTCTCAACGGCAAAATTAGCTATCAATTTGTAGTTTGCCATGGGAATATCGCCGGATCCCGCCAGCATGGTTATGTCGAGATTTTGAAGTTCAGCGGCATATTTATCCACATCGGTAATCTTGCGTGACATTCGTTTTAAAGGTTCCAGCACGAGGGACTTCATCACCATGATGGGTGAATATTCCATTCCTACCAAATATCTGCCCACTCCGTTTAAATTTATGAAAGGTGAAACTCCGTCATCACGTGTTACGAGCATCGCAAAACCGCCGATTACATCTTCGAGAATCGGTACATTATTTTCAATTTCATTCTTTGAGTTTAAACCGAGTTTAGGTACCGAACCGCCCGCAACCACGACGATATTCCTATACACTCCGCTTTCAACCAACGCCGCCGCAACTATCAGACTATGCACGGGACCGGCGCAAAATCCGCGCATATCGATTCCGGTCGCTTCTTTTAATCCGGAGCTTTCCGCCACGCCTATCGAAAAACTCCCTCCGCCCCTTTGTTCCATATCGCCACACGCATTTTCCGAACATTCTATAACATAATCAACTCTCGTAGGATTTATATTGGAATTTTTTATCAAATGGCGCACCGCCAAAACTCCGGTTGCTTTGCAGGCGTAGTTTTCAAGTATCAAACCCGCCCTCAAATTTTCATCCAGATCGTGACCTCTCTTGACACAACCTACAATTTCACTCTCATAATAAAGCGGCACCGATTTTTCGGTTTTTATGGATTTTTGAATATACTCGTCGCTTTCAGCTCCGGTTTGAACTTTTTCGATATCCTCCTCTGTAATTACAGGATTCTTCTTAAAGTCGTCAATATATTTATCTATAAAATCCTTGGAAAGTTTTATAAGATCAAACTCATCCACAATCTTAAGCAAGAAAAAAAACTCGTTTTCGGGCATGATTTCACCGAATCTGCCATATCTTTTACCTTCATCCGAATTTTTGTACCAGGGCAAATCGTACATACTCAATTCATTGTTTTTTCTGTTACCTATAAAAACTTGATTTGGTAAATAATTTACCGCATCTTCATATTTCCTCAAAAATTTCGGATATTTATCCAAAATTTCGGATTTCGGATTTCTGATTTTTTCAAGTCGGTATGCACTTCCGTCACTAATTACCATATCCGGCGTATGTGCAAGTATATACGCCGCATCCGTTATGACCGCTTTCATAAAATCCCGCCTTTATAATCAATTTTTTAATGAAAATTAGGATAATGTTGTTGTTTCAACGTTTCATATACCGCAACCGCAACTGAATTGGACAGATTTAAACATCTTACGCCCTCACGGTCAAGCATGGGAATTCTGATTAAATCATCTTTTCTGCGCTCCAGTATATCATGTGATATCCCCCGTGTCTCCTTGCCGAACACAAGTACAGCGTGTGAAGTGTACTTCACTTCGTCAAAATATTTTTTCCCCTTGGTCGTAAAAAGATAAAAGGAAAGATCCTTAAACTTCTCTTCCACTTCCTCAAACGAATCATAATAATTTATATTCGCTATATCACGATAATCAAGTCCTGCCCGGCGTAAATGTTTTTCTTCCATTGTAAAACCGAGCGGTCTCACCAAATGAAGATTTGATCCGGTGCATGAACACGTGCGGATTATATTGCCGGTATTTGCAGGAATTTCCGGTTCTATCAAAACTACCTCAATCAACGCTTTAACCTTTCTTTACATAAACTTCGAAACATTTCTGAAAATTGATAAAAATTAAAAAAAGAATTTTAAACATTGCAAAATAAATATTTTGTTTTTTGAGAACGGAATTTTTAGAATTTTCTCTAATATATCGGCTCGGTAAAAACGTCTTCGTTTAAATCCGGCTTTATTACAGGTTCATCGATATTTTGGGGAATCTCCGGCTTCACCGTTTCGGAAGATGAAGTATCCGTTATGTCTAAAGAAGGAGGTGCAGGATTTTTCGGCTTTTCGGGTTTTGCCGTTTGTGCTGAAGGCACGGGTTTTGCAGGAACTTCCGCCGTCTGTATATGCCCGGAAGTTTTAGGATAGTGATCACGGTTTAAAACGCGGGTTTCTCCGTTCACCGTTATATAAGTTACGGAATTTACGGAATTACCTTTTCTCGATGTCACTTCGGAACTTAACCTTATATCTTTTTTGTCCGCCGCATCTCCATATATTTCAAAGTATACACGGTTTCCGGAAGTAAAACCTTTTATCAAAACCGGATATTGATACGGATTTTTAAATCTCAAATCCAAATCTCCCGACATAACCGTTGCGTCTCTTCCTATCGGACAATATCCGGACGGTATGCTGTGATTATTTCTGAGAGTTATTTTCATTCCGGCGTACAGCGCCGCATTGTAAAGTGTACTTGAAACTTGACACACTCCTCCCGCAACTCCGTTGTCATATACTCCGTTCACTATTATTCCCGCACTTAAATAGCCATCCTTGAGTTCTCTCTTACCGGTCGTCTTATTGAATGAAAATTCTTCTCCCGGTTTTATCAAACTACCGTTTACGGTTCTCGCCGCCAAAGCTATATTTTTGGAGCGATTGCCGCTGCCGCTGAAAGCTGTGCTGTACTCTCCAAGTTTGGTATTGATGTGGGATAACATTTCCGTCGTAAGCTCCGGTTCAAATTCCATTATCGGTAAATCCACAACCACGTCCTGATTACGTTTTATTGATTCTTTAACAAGTTTTTCCGCCTCGTCTTTTTTTATCTTTCTGCCGTTTTTGCTCGGCGTGATTTGAAGATTGTTTACGTTTATGCTCCCCGATACGGATTGTACATAATTTTCGGAATTTATTTTTTTTATTTCGCCGAATATATAACTGAAATCCGCCGTATCGGAAAGTGCCACATTTTCGGTCTTTTTAAAAAACCTGAGTTTAACATATTCGGAAAAATTTGAAACCGCATTCTTTCCTCTACCTATACCGTAGGCACTTCTAACTGCGGCATCATAATCTATATTAAATCCTATATCTTCCAAATTGTATTTATACTCTTTGCTCTTGTATTTGAGCGTGAGAGAACCGAAATACTCTTTTTGTTTCAAAGCGTTAAGTGCGTTTTCCCTGTTCATTTCACCGACATATATCCTATCTACGTATATTCCGGGATAAATGATATCCTCGTTCATACAATTAAAAATATAAATGATTCCGCTTAAAAGTATAACTAAAAGCAAAGATAGGAATATAATCACTTTTTTCATGGATAAATTTCTTCTTTCTTTGTTAAACAAAAATACATAAATTCGGCTTACAAAAATATTTATAAGCTATCTGCCTTTTTAAAAAAATTACAGTCGCTGCAAAGTGTGCAGGTGTCACATACGGGTTTTAAAGCTTTACAGCGCCTTCTGCCGTGAAATATCATGGCATGATGTGCATTGTGATAGAGTTTTTTGGGGATTTTTGAAGTTATATCCTTTTCAACTTCAAGCGGATCATCTGATGAAGTGAGATTTAACCGCCTGCTTACTCTTAAAACGTGAGTGTCCACGGCAAATGCCGGAATACCGAACGCTTCGCTTAAAACCACATTTGCCGTCTTTCTACCGACCCCGGGAAGTTTCATAAGTTCTTCACGACTCATAGGTATCTTCCCGTCAAAATCCGAAATGATTTTTTGTGATGTTTGAATTATATGCGCCGCCTTGGTGTTGTAAAAACCGATACTCTTTATTTTAATTTTAAGCGCCTTTTCTCCCAGACTCACCATAGATTCAGGATCCGGACACACTTTAAAAAGACTCTCCGTCACAATATTCACACGTTTATCCGTGGACTGCGCACTCAAAATTACAGCCACCAAAAGTTGGTACGGCGTCTTAAAGTTGAGTTCGCACCTCGCGTCCGGATACATTCGTGCAATTTCTTCCATTATACGCCTTGTCCTGTTCATAATACCTCTCTCGATATGGAAATAATTTCAAACCTACCGTCATTTTCCATAAACTTGATTATATTTTCAGCCGTGGACTCTATGTGTCGCCTTTCATTTGAAATAAAAACAATCCCGATGACGGATAACTGCAAAATATCGTTCTCTCCTCCTTCGCATACCGATATGTTGAACTTGTGTTTCAATCTCTCTATAAGACTCTTTACAACACTTCTCTTTTCTTTGAGTGAAAAAACATCATAAATTTTAATTCTTAAACTTATATACCCTATCTGCATCATAACCTCTAAACACATTTAATTTTACAACAAATACAAAAATTATAATTTACAAAAAAATTAAATTTTAAGAATTTTAACAATTACAGTTCAAAAACTATATGTTCATTATACTTTTAATTTTATTAATCCGATAAAAAATGCCGTTCACGCCGTGATTTTATCAAATTTATCAGTATATTTTATAAAAACAAAGCTGAACGCTAACCGACTTTCACCTTAAAAATCCGCTACAAGTTCTACCGGACAATGATCCGACCCCATAACGTCCGAATGTATCTTGGCAGATTTAAGTCTCTTTTCAAGCGATTTTGACGTTATAAAATAATCTATCCGCCACCCCGAATTGTTTTTGCGCGCATTGAACCTGTATGACCACCAGCTGTACGCCCCTTCAAGTTCGGGATAAAAATACCTGAACGTGTCGATATACCCCGCATTTAAAAAATTATCCATCTTGGAGCGTTCCTGAGGAGTAAACCCCGCATTTCCCGTGTTGGTTTTCGGATTTTTAAGATCTATCTCTTTGTGCGCCACATTTAAATCCCCGCATAATATGACCGGCTTTTTTTCATTCAAACTTTCAACATAACTTAAAAAATCGTCCTCAAACTGCATACGATAATTGAGCCTTTTAAGCTCCGAACCCGAATTTGGGGTATACACGGTCAAAAAATAAAATTCGGGATATTCCAGCGTTATAATCCTGCCCTCGTTGTCGTGTTCTTCAATATTCATGCCGTACGTTACATTAAGAGGTGTCTTTTTTGTAAAAACCGCCGTTCCGGAATAACCTTTACGTTCAGCATAATTATAATATTGTTCGTACCCGTCAAGATTGAGTTCAAGCTGTCCCGCCTGCATCTTTATCTCCTGTAAGGCGAAAATGTCCGCATCCAGCCTGTAAAATTCCTCGACAAACCCTTTTTTCACAACGGCTCTCAGCCCGTTCACATTCCATGATATAAATTTCATGTTTCACTTCCTTTTTTGTTCTTACTATAACATCTAAAAACCGTATTTTATTACAATCTATAATATCATTTATTTTAGATAATTACACTTCTAAAAAATTTTTTAAACTTATATGTCACAAAATCGCCTCATCAATCGGATATAATATAAACGATATCGTTGTAAGTTAAGAAAGTGATGTGAGTAAAATAAAACTTTTTAAAAAATATTTCGGAAAGGAAAAAGTAAGGCTCATCTATGAAAAGCACTACAAGCATATGTGTTATATTGCATATGCAAAGTTAGGCAACATGGATGCGGCACAGGATACTGTACACGACGCATTCGTGGATATGCTCAAAAAAGCCGATGAAATAATCTTGGACGACCCTGAAAAATTACCCGCATTTGCAGTATATGTTTTAAATTGCAAAATAATAGACTATCTGCGCTCTCAAGACCGTTTCGTCCTTAAAGAAAATATCGAAGAATGTACGGGAAAATGCGATATAAACGAAAATGTAGAAGAATATCTTACAGGGCTTGAAATCGACGATGCTGAGATAATACGTATGAAAATACTTCAAAATATGTCTTATAAGGAAATATCACAAAAACTCAACATTAAGGAAAGTACTCTACGCAAAAGATTACAGAGAGCCAAAAAAAAACTTAAACAAAAAATTGAAAGTGAGGCTTATAATGAAAAAAATAAGTGATGAAGAAATAAAATATCTGTTGTTCAAGCCGATGCTTGATAGAATGCCCAAGTTTGAAATATCTGAAAATATTGAAATATCTGAATATAAAAAAGCTGAAACCGCTGAATTGATTTTTAATTATGATACGAAATCTTCCGATAAACATTCATATAATTTTTATATTAAAGCAGTTGCGGTATGTATGGCATTAGCTTTTATAATGTTGATGCCGTACAAAGATTCAAACGTTTTGGCCTCGTTTATGCGATACGCTGAAGATACAATAGGCTATACCCGTTATTTGTTTAAGGAGACTGACGAAAAAGAAATATCATATCCCGATGAAATAACTCTCGAAGTGGGATATATCCCTGAGGGATACGAAAATGTATCAGTTTCATCGGATAAAAATCAAAGCACTGCCATGTATGACGATGCAAATGAAAATTATATAATGATAATTAAACATAAAAAACCGTTTCATGTTGAAATCTACACCGGCGACAATGACAAAACGACCGAAATCGTAGACGGCAAAAGCATATTAATTTCTCGGCATGATAAAATATACACCGTGGCATGGGAAAAAAACGGATATATATACATCGTCCACGGTAAAGTAAGTATTGAAGAATGTAAAAAAATTGTAAAAAATATAAAATAGTGTCACAAAACACAATGATAAAACGGATTTATATCAAAAGGCTTTTTATTCGTCTTAATTTTTATAAAGGAGGCTTTAAATATGCTTAAATTAAAATCAATACTCGCATCGGTTATGGTTTTTGTGTGCTGTACCGGTTTTGTATCTGCTGAGGCGTACTATGAAATAAATGCGGAAGGCGGCGTAATATACCACGAAGACCCTGCGGAATGTGAAGAGTTTGATGTGGACACATCGTATCTTGACAACTATATCAAATCTTTAGGAGATCCCGAAAGGATAGATCTTATGATGAAAATTTTTCACTTGCCGACAAAAGTGGTACACGGTGTAGAAGAAATGACACCGCCGAAAAGTGAAGAAGAAGTTTTAAAAACGGCGCGGGAATATGCACAAAAACCTATAGAAGAATTAAGAGTTGAGGCACGTGAAATGGAAGAAAATTTCAGGAAAATGGGAGAAGAATGTGCAAGAAAGTCCAAAATATATGAAGAACAACAAAGAAAAGAACTTGAAAAAGCTATAAAAAAGTCACTGGAACACTCTCTTGACAACATTAACACTCTTTCAAGAAACAAATATTCGTACACACTTCACGGAGCTATGAGTAACAATAATACACGTTCTGAAGATGTATGGATTACAAGTCGTGTTGAGTGGGGAGTATCCGGAAATGAAGTTATCGGAATAACACCACATACAACTACCGGTAAAAGTTCCTATTACACTTGGAACGGCGGTATAGATGGAGATCAATATTTATCAGGCGGCAGAGGCTATGTAAATAAATCCCGTGCTTTTTTCATTACAGATTCGGAAGATGACGCATGGGAAGTCTTCGTAAGCGGGGTATTCAATCACACATCGACACCGGTTTCAAAAGATGAGGGATATAGACAGTATTGATTACAAAGTAATTATACGACATTTTTAAAAAAAGGAGGCTTTAAATATGCTTAAATTAAAATCAATACTCGCATCAGTTATGGTTTTTGTGTGCTGTACCGGTTTTGTATCTGCTGAGGCGTACTATGAAATAAATGCGGAAGGTGGCGTAATATACCACGAAGACCCTGAGGAATGTGAAGAGTTTGACATTGATACATCCGTGCCGGATGACTACATCAATTCTTTGGATGATCCGGAAAGAATAAAACTCTTGATGATAATATTTCATTCTCCCGGGATATCTTCAGGTTCGCTTGATAAGTATGATATACCCGTAAAAACCGATGAAGAGATTTTGTCAGATGCAAAAGCACTTGCAAGTTTACCTATAGAAGAACTTAGAAAAGAGGCGGAACGTACAAAAGAACAATCTAAAAAATATCAACGGGAAGCGACGGAATACTATGAACAACATAAAATTGAAAACCGAAGGCAATTGGATGAGGCAATGAGAATTTCTCTTGAAGACGCATTGGAACATCTCGAAGATCCTATGGGCGTAAAATATTATTATACATTGCAAGGAGTTATGAACAACCCCCGTACGGGAAAAACGGATGTATGGATTAAAAGTCGTGTTGAGTGGGGTGTCTCCGGAAATGAAGTTATCGGAATAACACCACATACAACTACCGGTAAAAATTCCTATTACACTTGGAACGGCGGTATAGATGGAGATCAATATTTATCAGGCGGCAGAGGCTATGTAAATAAATCCCGTGCTTTTTTTATCACGGAGTCAGAAGACGACGCATGGGAAGTCTTCGTAAACGGGGTATTCAATCACACATCGACACCGGTTTCAAAAGATGAGGGATATAGACAATATTAGTCATATGTTATACTTAAAAACGTTAAGAAATGTAGTAAAATAATGATATATGAACGTTAAAATAAACAATAAATA
>CAMYCP010000014.1 GCA_947254385.1 uncultured Filifactor sp.
ACTTACAATATAGTTGACTTAAAAATTGCAATTTTTTGTTTATTTTATGCTTTGTTGTATATTATGAAGTTTCGTGTTTTTGTCAAAATTTATAAAATTTTCTTAAAAATTACACGGGGATTTGCGTTTTTCATAAGTTTAAAATTCTTGTGAAGAGTTGTTATTTACATATGTATCATTTGTTAAATTTGTGGTATGCGCATGGTTATGCGTAATTATATTATTATAAGCTGAGGTTTAATTATGAAACGGATTTTGAATGGGTGCGGCGCTTGTTATGTCGCTTTCACTTTTTACCGCAACTTGAAAACACTCAAAAACTTACAGTCAAAATGAAACTCAGCTTTCATCCGAGCTTAACGCTTAAAGACGGAAGGAGCATTATGGCTGAAAACAATTTACACGATAAAATTTCGGTAAAACGTATGATACGTGATTTAAACATAAATGTAGTTACAATACCTGAGGATAAAGATTATTTTGTAAGTAATTCCGACATTAACCGCCCCGGGATACAGCTTGCAGGATTTTACGAGCATTTTCCGAAAGATCGGATACAGGTGATAGGCAAGGTTGAACACACATATCTTTTGTCCATGAGCGAAAATAAGCAGCGCGAGGTGCTGGATAAATATTTTTCTTATGATATTCCCGCCGTTATAATTGCACGAGGTGAAAAACCAAATGAAATTTTTATCGAGACCGCCAAAAAATATAAGCGTGTCGTATTGACTACCGATATGCCTACCACGCATTTTATAAACAAGCTGGCGGCGTATATAGATGATTTGATTGCACCGTGTGAGGTTATAAGCGGGGTGCTTGTGGATGTGGACGGCATCGGAATTTTAATCAAGGGCGAGAGCGGTATCGGCAAGAGCGAAACGGCACTGGAACTTATAAGGCGAGGACATCGTTTGATTGCGGATGACGTGGTCGAGATAAAAAAACTTGCCGACAATCATCTGGTCGGACGTGCGCCGGAAATTACCCAAAATCTTATGGAAATACGAGGCATAGGACTTATAAACATTCGCCAGTTGTTCGGTATAGGTGCGGTAAAACCGTATATGGGGATAGATATGGTGGTGTATCTGGAAAGTTTGAATCCTGCCAAATATTATGAAAGGTTGGGGCTTGAGAGCGAATACGAGGAGATTTTTGAAGTTGCGCTTGAAAAAGTGACCGTGCCGGTAATTCCCGGCAAGAACCTTTCCATTGTAATTGAGATTGCGGCACGCAATTTCAGACAAAAAGCCATGGGATACAATACCGCTCGTGAATTTGATCGGGCGCTTTTGGAGGAGATAGCGTCTAAAGATAAATAAATTTTGATATTTTATTTTCTAAAACTTATAAAAATTCGGTTTCAGAAATAAAACGTTGATTTTATAATATGTTTAATTCTTTTTTAATTTCTATCAGCTTTTTAAGATGTCTATACCGATTTTTTAAACGCAAATTTGTACGGAATTTATTATAAACTTGTATTAAATTGAAAATTAATACTACAATTTATTGAATATAAACCGGTTTTGTTTTTGTAAGATTTATCGTATGGGTATAATTATAGAGGAATTTAAAAATGCAGATGAAAGATGTATATATAGATCCCTTGGTTAAGCGTATTATGGATATGCTGGAATTTAAAGGTTATGCGGCATATTATGTGGGCGGTGGGCTTAGAGATTTTTTTTTAAAGCGTGAAAAAACGGATTATGACATTGCAACGTCCGCTACCGTGGAAGAGATGAAAGAAATTTTTAAAGATTTCAATATCAATACCAAAGGCGCAAAGTACGGTAATATAAGGATAGAATATCAAGAAGAACAAAATTCTCCGATGTATCAAGTTGAAATAACCACGTTTCGTAAAGAGGGGACTTATTTTGATTTTCGTCATCCGAGCGAGGTCGAATTTGTCGACGATATATATATCGATCTTAAGCGCCGTGATTTTACCGTGAACGCCATGGCGTACAATCCGAAAACCGGTTTGATAGACCCGTATGACGGTTTGAACGATATAAGGCTTAAAAGATTGCGTACTATAGGTTCACCTATGGATAAGTTTGAAGAGGATGCTCTCCGTATGATGCGTGCGGTGAGATTTTCGGCACAACTTAATTTTGACATAGAGGAGGAGACTTTTGACGCAATCAAAATCAATGCCCACCTTATCGGCAAAATCGGACGGGATCGTATAAAGGACGAATTTTCCAAACTGATACTCTCAAATCACCCCGCCAAAGGAGTTAGACTGCTTTTAGAAAGCGGTTTGTTGGAATACGTATTGCCGGATCTTGCGAAAAGTTTTGAACTGTACGATAAGATAAGCACGGCGGAAGGAGCAATGTTTGAACATCTTATATTAATTTTGGACGCCTCGCCCAAAGTCCTTGAAGCGCGAATTGCGGCGTTACTTCACGATATGCACCTTGCAATACTCACACCGCATACATTTGACGAGAATACCGTAAGCAATTTCAGAACCAATATGATTTTCATGATTTTAAAGTATTTAAGGTACAACAAAAGTGTCATAGATACGGTAAATAAATATGTTCAATATATGGATACGGATTTATCCAAGCTGAACAAAGAAGAGAAAAACAAATTTTTATCGGTATATAAAAGAGAAGAACTTCACATCGCAAAGGAACTTAAGGCGCTGAACGATATGTACAGCTTGAAAAACAATGTTCAAAAACTGTATGCGGGATCGGATTTTAAGAGTAAGGATAAAAAAAGAGAGCTTATAACTAAAAAACAACTTAATATCAGCGGTTACGACATAATGAAAATCGGATTTTCGGATACTCAAATCGGTGAGATTATCAACGTTTTATATAAAAAAGTACTCGATAACGATTCACTTAATAAAAAAAATATTCTCAAAGCGGAAGCTGAAAAAATGTATGAACAAAAATGCGGAGGCGTTATTATGAATTATGATCAAATTATAAGAAATCTTAAAAGTACACGTGATTTCAAAGAAAAACAGGTCGACAGGAAGGTACTTGAAGATTTTATTTTAAAAGCGAAGGCTCAAAATTTGCCGTATGAAGGCAGCTTAAGTTTTAATCTTGTATATGACGCTTATAAGGTAACTGAAGATATGAAAGGTAAAACAGGTTACTACGGCAAACTTATAAAGGCACCGCACTATATTGCGGTTATCGGTGAAGATGATTTTAAAAACAAAGTCGATACGGGATATGCGCTGGAATACATCAGATTTTTAGCTGAAGATTCCTCCATAGGCACGTGCTGGCTCGAAGTTTCAAACGACAAGGCGCTCAAAACGGCGCTCGGAGCGGAAAATGGTGAAATTCTCGCCATTTTGGCTATAGGTTATCCGTATGAGGGATTTTTTAAAAAAGATATTGAACATAAGAGCGAACGCAATTCCCCGTCCGACATAGTTTTCAATGAAAAATGGAACGAAAATATGTTGTGGGAAGATTTGTATAACAGAGGCTTAGGTGAAGAATTTTCTCTTGTGAGATATGCTCCGTCTTCCAAAAATGAACAACCGTGGCAATTTGTCCTGAAAGACGACAAAATAATTCTCGCCGTATCCAAAAAATCCGAATTTGCGCTTGAAACGGGGATAATAATGTTATATGTGGAAACGGTTTTCAAGAGTCACAATATAAAACGTATCCCGTTTGAAGAATTCAGGGCGGAACTTACAAAAGATGTTGAATGTCCCGATGATTATGAAATCAGGGCATTATACAGAATATAAAGGATGTGAAAATGGATTTAAGTGTATTAAATCCCGAACAACTCAAGGCGGTGGAGACTACCGAAGGGCCGCTGCTCGTTTTGGCGGGAGCGGGTTCGGGCAAGACCAAGGTTATAACGTACCGCATAGCAAATATTATAGAACAAGGCACCTCTGAATATTCAATCCTTGCGCTCACTTTTACCAACAAAGCGGCGCGTGAGATGAGAGAGCGACTCGAAACTTTGCTCAAAAAAGACGTGTCGGGAATGTGGATCGGTACGTTTCACTCCATGTGCCTCAGAATACTTCATAAACATATAGAAAAACTCGGATATTCCAAAAATTTCGGCATATACGCCGCAGCGGAGCAGACAGCGGTGATAAAAGCGTGTATGGCAGAGAGCGAAATAAACAAGGACAAATTTAAGCCGTCATTTTTTTTAAGCTCGATTTCAAACCGCAAAAATGTGTTGGAAAGCTCCGACGACATGGCAAAGAAAGCAGGAGATGACTATATCGAAAATCTAATTTTAAAAGTTTACCGTTTATATCAGCAAAAACTCAAACTTGCTGATGCGGTGGATTTTGACGATATAATAATGCTCACGGTAAAACTCTTCACTAATTTTCCTGCAATTTGTGAAGAGTACTCCAAAAAATTCAGATATATTCTGGTGGACGAATATCAAGACACCAACTTTGCGCAGTATCGCCTTATAAGCATGTTGTCGTCGTTTCACGGCAATATCTGCGTGGTGGGCGACGACGATCAGTCGATATACGGCTGGAGAGGGGCGGATTTACGCAATATTCTCGATTTTGAAAAAGAGAACAAAAAGACGTGCGTGATTAAACTTGAAAGAAACTATCGCTCCACCAAACCGATTTTGGATGCGGCGTATGCCGTGATTTCCCAAAACGTCGGGCGCAAGGATAAACATTTGTGGACATCACACACGGACGGCGAAAAAATATTGTTACTTAAAAATATGGATGAAAAAGACGAGGCAAATCGTATTTCCTCCATGATAAACGACCTTATAGAGCGTGATCATGTGTCTCCCGACGAGATTGCGGTATTGTACCGTATGAACGCTCAATCCCGTGCCATAGAGGAAAGCCTTGTTTCAAAGAACATCCGCTACAGAGTGTACGGTTCGCTTAAATACTACGAACGCAAGGAAATAAAGGATATTTTCGCCTACCTTAAGTTTATAAGCAATCACAAGGATGATATATCGTTCAGGCGCATAATAAACGAGCCTAAACGGGCGATAGGCTTAAAAACTTTAGAAAAACTTGAAAATAACGCTTTGGACGGAGAAAGTATGTATGATGCGATAAAAGCGGAAAGGTTTGACGGAATATCCTCCGCCACGGCGAAAAAACTCACCGCTTTTATAGACATGATAGACGATTTGACGAAAAAAGCCGGGGAAATTTCTTTGGAAGAACTTTACCGCAGCGTAATAAAACTTTCGGGATATGAAGATATGCTTAAAAAAGAAGAGACTCCCGAAAATACGGCACGGCTTGACAATCTGGAAGAATTCGTGTCCGTGATAAACGACTATACTTCACGCACGGAAGATTCAAATCTTGCTGATTTCTTAACTTCCGTGTCGCTTGCGTCACAGCAGGACGTAGGAGACGATGAACAAAGTGCCGTGTCGCTTATGACACTTCATAGTTCAAAGGGGTTGGAGTTTGATACGGTATTTTTGGCAGGAATGGAGGAGGGAATATTTCCGACTTCCCGTGCGCTTGAAAACGACATCGGCATGGAAGAAGAACGCCGACTTTGCTATGTCGGAATGACACGTGCCAAGAGAAGGCTTATCTTAAGTTATTCCGTGAGGCGTATGCTTTATGGCAACACGAACAATCAGACGCCGTCCAGATTTTTGCACGATATTCCCCAAGATATAATCGAAACTTTCAAAATCAAGTACCAACCGGCTAAAAACACACTCACAAACAAATACAAAGCAAAATATAACTACAACAACCGTTCGTCACCCGATGAAAATAAAAGCACGGAAAATTTAGCAAAAATTAAACCGGGAGATAAAATAAAACACCCGCTCTTTGGAGTCGGAACGATTGTAAGCTCTGAGGGTACGATGTATACGGTATCTTTTGAAAAAAAAGGTGTCAAAAAAATTGATTTAAGCCGTGTGAAAGTAAAACTTCTTTAAAGAAAAAATGTAAAGAAATCTTTGAACCTTTAGGTTCGTGAGATGAATTGACACAATAAAAGTATGGTAGGAACTACCATTTAATTACGCTTGTAAACTTTACGTAAGACGGTAGAGTAATCTTTTAGATTATGAAATGCGGCAGAGGATGAAGAAGAAGCACCTGACCCGAAGTTTCGTGTGTAGTTCACTAATTAGTTGTATAAAAATTTCAGTATTATTTTTCTTATAAAATTTTTGTAACGCAACTTTATTATAAATTCAACCCAGGGGGCATAGATGAAACTTGAAATTCAAAAAATAGACGAGAACGCTTTTTTGCCCGATTATGCACATCCGACCGATTCCGGAATGGACCTTTATTCCGCTGAAGAAAAGCTCATAAAATCGGGAGAAACGGCGGTAATTCGTACGGGCATAAAAATAAAACTCCCCCCCGATACAGAGGCGCAAATAAGACCCAAGAGCGGGCTTGCCGTAAAACATTCTCTAACGGTATTAAATACTCCGGGTACGATAGATGAGGGTTATAGGGGCGAGATATGTGTGATTATGATAAATCTTGGCAAGTCGGATTTTGACGTGAAAATCGGCTCAAAAATAGCGCAGATGGTAATATCGCCCGTTATGCGCGTCGAAATAGCGGAAGTTTCCAAAATAAAATCCGATACCGACCGCGGTGAAGACAAATTCGGTTCTACGGGAAACATGAAAAAATAAATTTAGAAAGAGGTAATTTAATGAAAATGTACGATTGGATACAAAAAAGCGGCAGACTTGAAAAAATTGACGAATGTGCCGCCGAATATATTGATTTTTTAACTGCCGGCAAGACGGAGAGATTATGCGTAAAAGAAATTGTAAAAAAAGCTGAAAACAAAGGGTTTGTTGAGTTTAACAGCGTAAAAAAACTTGAAATCGGACAAAAATTATATGTAAACCACAAAGGAAAATCCGTGTTTTTGTTTGTAATCGGCAAAAAACCGCTGGAAGAGGGGCTTAACATAGTTGGAGCGCATATAGATTCGCCGAGACTTGATTTAAAAGGAAATCCCCTGTACGAAGATTCAAACCTTGCACTTTTAAAGACGCATTATTACGGAGGAATAAAAAAATATCAATGGGGCTGCGTACCTTTGGCGCTGGTTGGAGTAGTTTACACCAAAGACGGAAAAAAAGTGGAAATTGAAATCGGCTTAAAAGACGAAGACCCCGTATTTTGTGTAAACGACCTTTTAATTCACCTTGCCGCCAAACAAATGCAGAAAAAAGCGGCGGAAGTTATAGAGGGAGAACAACTCAACATCGTGTTCGCTCATATGCCGGGCGAAGTTAAGGAAAATGCGGAAAAATCCGAAGCCGTAAAACAAAACGTGCTTAAGCTCTTGAAAGATAGATACGGAATTGAAGAAGAAGATTTCATTTCTGCCGAAATTGAGGCGGTTCCGGCGGTAAAAGCCAAATATGTCGGAATTGATAAAGGTTTGATAGGTAGCTACGGGCAGGATGACAGGATTTGTTCGTTTACGGCGATGCGTGCGATACTGGACGTTGATGCTCCCGAACGTACGGCGTGCGTTATTCTTGCCGACAAAGAAGAAATCGGCTCCGTCGGAAATACCGGAATGAACTCGCTTGCTCTGGAAAATGTCGTATCGGAACTTATAGATAAAGAGGGCGAATATAGCGCTCTTAAGGTGAGACGGGCGCTCTACAACTCCAAGGTACTTTCCTCTGATGTAAACGCCGCATTCGATCCGAGTTTTCCGGACGTAATGGACAAGAAGAACTGTTCTTATATCGGACAAGGTATAGCCTTGACCAAATACACGGGATCTCGCGGTAAATCCGGCAGTAACGACGCCAATGCCGAATTTATGTACGAAGTACGCAAAATATTCAATGACGCCGACGTACTCTGGCAAATAGGAGAACTCGGCAAAGTAGACGAAGGCGGCGGCGGAACTATAGCCTGCTATCTGTCGCATTACGGTGCGGAAGTTGTGGATTGCGGGCCGGCTGTTTTGAATATGCACTCACCGTTCGAGCTTTCAAGCAAGGTGGATGTGTACAGTGCTTACATGGCATACAACGCATTTTTGAAATAATTTAAAGATTTTTGTAAAACGGGTGATGTAGATGAAAGAAATCGGTACGGTTGTAGAAAAAAATGACGGTTATGCGGTTGTAAACATTCAAAGGAAAAGTATGTGCGGGTCGTGCCATTCGTGTGAACTCGGATATGGTGACGATCAAATGGCGATAAATGTAAAAGCCGCACTTAAGGTGGATTGCAATATAGGCGACACCGTCTATGTCTCTTTGAATGCTCCGGATATTCTTAAAGCGTCCGCTCTGGCTTACGGCGTACCGTTACTTTTTTTGATGTCGGGTTTTTTTATCACGTTTTACATGAGCGGTTTATTTTTAAAAGAAAAATCGGAAATTGCGGGAGCGGTCGGCAGTTTGATTTTTATGGCGCTTTCAATTATAGCCGTGCATTTTTACGATAAAAAAATAAAAAGCTCCAAAAAATATGAACCCGACGTGGTAGAGGTTGTGCATTCGGGTGAATTAAAAACATTGATTTAATATGCCGGTACAAGGAGAAAACAATGGAAAAAAAAGAAAAACAATTATCTAGGGAAGAAGAACGCAGAAAAGTACTTGAAAAAACTATGGCCGACATAGAAAAAGACTTCGGAAAAGGTTCAGTCATGATGCTCGGTGAAAACGCCGCCATGAATATAGAAACAATCTCCAGCGGTTCTTTAGGTTTGGACGCCGCTTTAGGAGTAGGCGGTTTTCCGCGCGGAAGAATTATTGAAATCTATGGCCCCGAATCTTCAGGCAAAACCACCGTGGCGCTCCACGCCATAGCGGAGGCACAAAAAGCGGGAGGCATGGCGGCGTTCATAGATGCGGAACACGCACTCGATCCCGTGTACGCCAAGGCACTCGGGGTGGATATAGACAATCTCATCATCTCTCAGCCCGACAACGGGGAACAGGCGCTTGAGATTGCGGAATCGCTCGTAAGAAGCGGAGTTATAGATATTCTGGTAGTCGACTCGGTGGCCGCCTTAGTACCTAAATCCGAAATTGAAGGAGACATGGGAGATTCTCATATAGGGCTGCAAGCACGTTTGATGTCTCAGGCATTAAGAAAACTTGCCGGCACGATCAACAAATTCAACACCATCACCATATTCATAAATCAATTGCGTGCCAACATAGGCGTGATGTACGGCCCGTCCGAAGTTACGACCGGAGGCAGGGCGCTCAAGTTTTATGCCTCGGTCAGACTCGACGTAAGAAAACAGGAAGTTATAAAACAAGGCGACACGTTCCTCGGCAACCGTACACGTGTAAAAGTCGTAAAAAACAAAGTAGCTCCGCCGTTTAAACAAGCCGAATTTGACATAATGTACGGCAAAGGCATATCCAAAGTAGGTGAAATTGTGGATATCGGTGCGGAAAAAGGCATAATAACCAAAGCCGGCTCGTGGTATTCATACGGGGAAACACGAATAGGACAGGGAAGAGAAAACGCCAAGGACTTTTTATCCAAAAATCCCGAAATTTACTCCGAAGTGGAAAATAAAGTAAGAGAAGCGCTGATGCAAAAAAGCGAAGATGAAACGGAGATAATCGGACATATACAAGAAACACCGGAAAAAACGGTAGAAGATAAGGACGTTACGGAAAATACCGTTGAAACTCCTGCAAAAGAAACCAAAGAAACAAAAACGAAGAAAAAATAATCTATGACGACCGTTCGGCTTTCAGCGGCTGAACGGTTGTAAAAAACTTAAACTATTTATAAAAAGGGAGCGTAAAACCCACTACCCTTTGGGTGGTGGGATATAAGCGACCGTAAAAGTAGCGTTGTGGACTTGAATGTCCTATACGGTAGAGGCGAAGTGGACACGCCTGTAAGAATAAGGATTGCCTAATTCGTTAGGTGGAGACTTAAATATCAAACTTCTTAAATGGGGTATAAACCCTTAAAAGCCTCCTACCTTTAGGTGGGTGGTAGTTCACTTGTATAAAGAGAACTTCCAAAAACAACATCTTGATTTTAATTTTTAATTGTATTAATTTTTAGAGTTGCAAATTAAAAATATAAGAACTTGTATAAAAAATTATGAAATAATTTGCAAATTTTGGAAAATACAACTTAAATACTGTAATTGTATAGAAAAGGAGACCTAATATGGATACACCGAAGCATTCCAAAGCCACAAAGATAAAATATATCTTTGTGGGTTTAATGATAATTCTAAGCCTTTCAGGTTGCGCCGAAAAGAAACAAGCGGAACTTAACGTTTTAAACTGGGGAATGTATATAGACCCGACCGTTGTGACCGACTTTGAAAAAGAGTACGGTGTAAAAGTAAACTACGATTTATTTGAACAAAACGAAGAAATGTACACCAAAGTAAAAGCCGGCGGAATAAACTACGATATAGTGTTCGGCGGAGACTACACTTTCGACGTGATGCGAAAAGAGGGTTTACTTGAAAAAATAGACAAAAAAAATATTCCGAACTATGAAAACATAGACAAAGAATTTAGAAACCTCGACTATGATCCGGACGGAGAATACACCGTGCCGTACCTTTGGGGTAACATCGCCTTAATTTACGATCCCGAAAAAGTTGACAAAACGGTCGATTCATGGGACATACTCTGGGATAAGGACTATAAGGGCGAAATAAATATGTTGGACTCTTCGAGATTCGATTTGGCAATGGCGATGATAAGACTTGGCTATTCGCCCAACTCCACCGACGTATCCGAACTTACAAAAGCTAAAGACAGTTTGATTGAACAAAAACAATATGTACGTGCATACCTCGGAGACGATCAGGCAAAAGACAACATGATCGCTAAAGACGGCTCAATCTCCATGATATACGGCGGAGAAGCCATGCTTGCCATACAGGAAAGACCGGAACTTAAGTTTGTATATCCTAAGGAGGGATGTATACTCGTATTTGACGCAATGGCGATTCCGACCACCACGCAAAATAAAGAACTTGCGGAAAAATTTTTGGATTTCATGTGTCGCCCCGACATCGCCGCACGTAACGCCGAAGTCGTACAATATGCCACCCCGATAAGCAAAGCGAGAGAACTTTTGTCCGATGAGTTTAAAAACAATGAAGCAATATATCCGCCCGAAGACGTCATAAAAAAAGCGTACACCATGCAAGACCTCGGGGAATTTAATCAGGAAATAGATAAGGCCTGGACTGAAATAAAATCAAATTGAGAAATTTAAAGATAGTGTCAAGAAATCTTTGAACCTTTAGGTTCGTGAGATGAATCGATACAGATAGTTTTTTGTGATATAATGTGTCGTATCGGAAAACTAAACCTAAGTTTTCTATACTTATTGTAAGGTAGGAACTACCCAATCAACGCTTGTGAACTTTACGTAAGACGGAAGAGTAATCTCTTATAGATTACGAAACGTAAGTCAGAGGATGAAGCAGGAAGCACCGAATCTTTACATTCGTGTGTAGTTCACAATATAAAAAAATGCTAAATTCAACAAAATATTACGTTGAAATTTAGCATTTTTATTTTTTTGTGAAAACTTACTGTCGGAAAACTCCTGTTTTATACTGATTTACTTTAAAAAATGTAGTATGCAATCTTAAGCAAAATTTACTATGAAACCTCCTCCGTCTTCTGAAAATATAAACATCACAAAAATTTTTGCTGTCCATGACTTCAGTAACTTTTTGATACGGTGGCAAGATATGATCCGGATATTCGTCCGCAAAAGAAAAAGATGTAAATAAAACTAACGTAGATAATATAAATAATATTTTCTTTTTCATAACAATCTACCTAATAGTTACTATCTACAGTTATAGTTATTGATTTTTAGTTTGTAAGTTTTTTATATTACACTTTTTATAAATTCATATATTTTATTTGAAGAAAGTCCGTATTTTTCAATCAGTTCTTCCGCCGTTCCGCTTTCGCCGAATTTATCCTGTACGCCCACTTTATATACTTTTGTAGGGCGTTTATCACATAGTACTGAAAGTACGGCATCGCCCAAGCCTCCTATTACGCTGTGTTCTTCCGCGGTTATTATAAAAGGAGTTTCTTCGGCGGCCTTGATTATTATTTCTTCATCAATCGGTTTTATCGTGTGAATGTGGATGTGTCTTATATCTATTCCCTCGGATTTTAGACGGTCTACGGCGGTTTTAACTTCACCCGTTTCAAATCCTGTTGAAATTATCGTGCAAGTTTTGCCGTCCGACAACATCACGCCCTTTTCCGGTTTGAAGTCGCAGTTTTCACTGAATACGTCTTCAACTTTTGAACGACCTAAACGCACATAGCACGGCCCTTTAAATGACGCCGCATATTCGATTATTTTTTCGGTTTCTTTAGCATCGCACGGGCAAAATACTTTCATATTAGGAAGAGCGCGCATAAGCGCCAGATCTTCCAAGGCTTGATGCGATGCGCCATCTTCACCTACCGTAAGACCGCTGTGAGTAGCGCAGATTTTGACGTTTAAGCGGGGGTAGGCGATGGAATTACGAATTTGATCATATGCCCGACCGGTTGCAAATACTGCAAACGTACTTGCAAAAACGGTGTGTCCGCACGTCGCAAGTCCCGCCGCTATCCCCATCATGTTCGCTTCCGCTATTCCCACGTCGAAATGTCTTTCGGGCGCAACTTTTTTCGCCTCCGATGTCTTTGTGGAAGATGCCAAATCCGCATCCAGTACGACGATATTTTTATCAACGCTTACAAGTTTCGCCAGCGTTTTGCCGTAAGCGTCACGTGTTGCGGTCTTCATTGTATACCCCTTTCAAGTTCGTCCATTGCCAGTTTGAATTGTTCATCGTTCGGCGCTTTACCGTGCCAACCGACTTGATTTTCCATAAAAGAGACGCCTTTGCCTTTTATTGTATGTGCAATTATGCAGGTGGGTTTTTCTTTTATTTTTTTAGCCTCGGCGTACGCTTTAAAGAGTTCATCATAGTTGTGACCGTCAACTTTTATCACGTGCCAGCCGAACGCTTTAAATTTGTCAAAAATGGGGTAGGGGCTCATAACTTCGGTTATAGGGCCGTCTATCTGTAAATTGTTGTTGTCGACTATAGCAAGCAGATTATCAAGTTTATAGTGTGCCGCACTCATAGCCGCCTCCCAAATCATGCCTTCTTCGAGTTCTCCGTCGCCGAGCAGCGTGTAGACACGTGAATGGATATTTTTGATGCGTGCCGACAGCGCCATGCCGACAGATGCGGATAAGCCTTGCCCAAGAGAACCGGTGGACATCTCCACGCCTTTTACAAGGTTCATGTTAGGGTGTCCTTGAAGTTTGGAGTTTATTTTTCTAAAAGATGTAAGTTCTTTTTGATCCAAAATACCTTTTTCAGCTAAAACGGCATAGAGTAACGGCGAGGCGTGTCCTTTGGAAAGAACGAATTTGTCGCGATCGGGACTGTCGATATTTTCTTTGCTTAAATTCATTTCTTTAAAGTACAAAGATACAAGAATTTCCACAGCCGAAAGCGAACCGCCGGGGTGACCCGAATTTGCGGCGTGTACTTCAAGTAAAATATTTTTTCTTATATTTAAAGCGTGTTTCTCAAGTTGTTCCATAATTTCCTCCTAAAAAAAATCATACGCTTTAATTCTTCTTATAAAATTGTAACATACAAAAAAATGAATAACAACAAAACCATAGAGATGAAAAAACCGTATTTGAAAATTTTTACAAAAAGTGTTCAACTTGATATCATAT
>CAMYCP010000015.1 GCA_947254385.1 uncultured Filifactor sp.
GAGTTAGTTTAGTTCCAACTCTGGTTTTAGGTCCAACTTTTTGGGGTCACCTTATCGGCAAAAAAAATGCTGAAATAGCCGTTTTTTTTTATTTTTTGAGACGTTTAAGGTATATAAGAAGTACCGTGATATCGGCAGGGCTTACTCCTGAGATACGTGACGCTTGACCGATGTTTAAAGGTTTGATGTCGTTAAGTTTTTGTACAGCCTCCAGCCTCAATCCCGAAATTGATTTATAATCAATATCTTGAGGAATCATGCGTTTTTCAAGTTTTCTAAAAGAATCCACCTCCGCCGTCTGCTTTTTGATATACCCCTCGTATTTGGCTGTAATCTCCGCCTCTTTTTCGACATCTTTCGGCAAATCGACGGTCTTGCCTATGGCTTTCAAATTTTTGTAATTTACGCCGGGACGTTTTAAAGCGTCATAAATGGACATGGTATTGTTGAGTTTATCGAAATTTTGTGTTTCCAAAATCGGATTTATTTCGTCGGGATGCAATTTTTCGTGCTTAATTCTGTAAATTTCATCATCTATCATCGTTTTACGTTTTTTAAATTTTTCGTATCTGATTTTATCCACCAGACCGATTTCATACCCGATTTCCGTAAGGCGCAAATCCGCATTGTCCTGGCGCAAAAGCAACCTGTATTCCGCGCGTGACGTCATCATGCGGTACGGCTCGTTAGTGCCTTTGGTAACCAAATCATCTATCAGTACGCCGATATACGCCGTCGCCCTGTCCAAAATGAGCGGGTCTTTATTATCTATCAGCATCACGGCATTTATTCCGGCGATTAAACCTTGCGCCGCCGCCTCCTCGTAACCGCTCGTACCGTTGAACTGTCCCGCACTGAACAGACCGTTTATGCCGATTATCTCAAGTGAGGGCTTGAGGCGTAAAGGGTCGATACAATCATACTCTATGGCGTAAGCCGGACGCATCATTCGGCAATGCTCCAGACCTATAACCGTGCGGTACATCTCAAGTTGCACTTCGTAAGCTAAAGAAGTGGAAAAACCTTGAATATAGTACTCCTTAGTGTCAAGCCCCTCCGGTTCCACGAAAAATTGATGGCTCTCCTTATCCTTAAATCGGATGACCTTATCTTCTATGGACGGGCAGTAACGAGGCCCCTGCCCGTGAATATATCCGCCGTACATAGCGGAACGCCCGATATTGTTTAAAATTATCTCATGCGTCCTTTTTGTAGTGCGTGTAAGATAACAGGCAATTTGATTTTTTTTGTCGTAATCGTCATTTAAAAACGAAAACGGTTCAATAATTTCATCTCCCGGCTGAATAACCATCTTTTCAAAATTTATACTGTCCTTGTGAACCCTCGCCGGCGTTCCGGTTTTAAAACGCCTCAGAGGTAAACCCATACTCATCAGCGAATCCGTCAAAAAAGTTGCGGGAAGTTGACCTAAAGGGCCAGAACTGAAATTCACCTCACCTATGAAAACTTTACCGTTTAAATACACACCCGTGGATAAAATAACCGTCTTTGTCTCATATTCACAGTTAAGTTTCGTCCTTATGCCCTTTACGCTATCACCTGTAACGATAATCTCCGTGACCTCGTCCATAATGATATCCAAATTTTCGGTATTTTCGAGCGTCGCTTTCATTGTACGATGATAAAGCTGCTTATCCTCCTGCACACGTAAAGACTGTACGGCAGGGCCTTTAGAGGCGTTCAGCGTACGGCTCTGAATCATGCACCTATCCGCACAAACTCCCATTTCACCGCCCAAAGCGTCGATTTCCTTCACGAGCTGACTTTTGCCCGTACCGCCTATAGCGGGATTACACGGCATATTAGCAATAGCATC
Source organism: uncultured Filifactor sp. (assembly GCA_947254385.1). GTDB lineage: Bacteria > Bacillota > Clostridia > Peptostreptococcales > Filifactoraceae > CAMYCP01. The sequence goes on from CAMYCP010000015.1 coordinate 1,838, forward strand.
TAAAGATAAAGTTACAAGCAAAGTCTTTTTTTGAAGTCTTGCCGCGGCGAGCGCCGCCTCACAACCGGCATGCCCCGCACCCACAACAACAACATCATAAGCACCCGCATTAAAAAAAAGTTGCATACATATCCTTTCATAGAAATATTTTCTAATACTTAAAGTATCATAAATTGTGTAATCGCAATTAAAAAAACAGGACAACGATTATACAAAAATTTTAAAAATTATGATTTCAAATTTATGAACATAAGTATAATACAAAAAAAAATATAATAAAATATATTATTTGAAACAATAATAATTAATACTATTATCCGGTAGGAATATCATTTAATTTATTACATCGAACACTTCGATCGTAATTTTGAATGAAATAAGTGTGGGAAGATCTACTAAAGATTTACAGCATTAATGGTTTTTCTATCGATTTTCAGTATAAACCATAAATGTAAAAACCTTTGAAAATTAAATATTTCTTGACATAAGACAAATTGTCATGGGAAGTTTTTTGTGATATAATCAGTTATTATACTTTACGGGAGAAAGTGCAAAATGAAAAAGTACTTTGGTATAGGCGTATCTTACGGCATAACAATCGGTAAAACCTCCGTTTTAAAATCCGAACTTAAAAAATCGTCAAAGACTTGCGATGCGGACAAAGAAATAAAAACGGCGTTTAAAGCTGTACAAACCGCACAACTGGAGCTTGAAACCCTACTCGAAACGGAAAATAAAACCGCACGTGATATAATCTCAACACATCTTATGATACTTAAAGACGACACCCTTTTTACCGACATACGAAACTTTATAACAGATGAACATCTAAACGCCGAAAACGCCGTAAAAAAAACATTTGAAAACTATATAAAAGCCATGGACGCACTTGAAGACCCGTACTTTAGAGAGCGTAAACATGACTTTAAAGACATAATGTCAAGACTTACAGATTTAATAAACGCAAAAAAAATTCCCGAAAATCAAAAAAATACAATCCTCGTATCTGATGAAATACTCTTATCCGACATCTTGGATAAAAACATCATAGGCTGCATAACATCTCATATAGGTACAACCTCACATAGCGCCATACTCTTGAAAAGCACGGGTAAACCCGCGATATTTTCCGTAAAAGACATACATGATATTCCGGATGGACAAACCGCCATAATAGACTCATATAAAGGTGAAATCATCATAAATCCCGACGACAAAACACTCGAAAAATACGAAAAATTGAAAAATTCCGTCGCCGTACACATAGATACCGATGAAAACTTAAAAACGAAAGACGGCGTCTTAGTCAAATTATACGCCAACATCTCAAACGCCATAGACCTTGAAAATGCAATCCGTTACAAAGCGGACGGCATAGGACTCTATCGTACGGAATACCTGTATATAGACAAAAACTCATCGCCGGGCGAAGAAGAACAATACCTTTCTTATAAGGAAGCGGCGGAAAAAATGCACGGCAAACCCGTCGTTATACGCACCCTCGATGCGGGAGGGGACAAAAACATACCCTACCTTAACATTGAAGACGAAGATAACCCGTTTTTAGGACTTAGGGCAATAAGACTCTGTCTAAAAAACAAAAGCATATTCAAAACCCAAATAAAAGCCGTTTTAAGAGCCGGCGTACATGGTGAAATAAAACTCATGCTCCCGTTTATAACGAATGTGGAAGAAATCTTACAGACAAAAAGTGTGATAGACGAATGCGCCGAAGAACTTAAATCTGCCGGCATTTCTTACAAAATTCCGAAAATCGGCATAATGGCGGAAACCCCTGCGGTAGCGATATTGGCGGACAAATTTTTGAAATACTCGGATTTTATGAGCATAGGCACCAACGACCTCATACAGTACACCACAGCAACCGACCGGACAAACTCCGCCGTAAACTATAACTACACGATATTTAGCCCCGCCGTGATAAAACTTATAATGAACCTTAAAAAACACGTGCCGGACATCTCCGTATGCGGAGAGACGGCGGGCGATTTAAAAGCCGAACGTCTATTTCTGGCAATAGGCATAAACAAATTCTCGGTAACGCCAGCCCTCATACCCGAAATAAGAAAACACATAAAAACTTTTGATACAACCGAACTTAAAAGCCGACTTGAAAAAGCGCTGAAAATGGACACTGTTGAAGAAATAGAGGAAATATTCGGTAAATAACATAATTTTTATATCTAAATTTTTTAAAAATGCAGTATGAAATTTTAAACAAAATTTATGACAAGTTATACATCAAAAACTTAAGACGTCGTGCTGAACTTAAGCGAGTGTGGGAAACCCTTACTAAAACGTTACAAGATTAATGATTTTCTATCAAGTTTCGGTATAAACATCGTAAAATCAATATTTTATTTTTTAGAGGTTCTCTTGTGCAATTTTGTACTATAACAAGACTAAACTTAAAGAAAAATATAAATAAATAAGGAGGAGAAAATGAAACAACTGTCATCCAAACCGGCACGCGGAACGCAGGATTTACTTCCGGAAGATATGAAACTTCGTAACTGGGTAATATCTAAAATTACAGAAGTCTACACCTCACGGGGCTACACGCAGATAGAAACGCCCATAATAGAAAACATCGAAAATCTGACCGCAAGCGAAGGCGGCGAAAACTTGAGAATGCTCTTTAAAATACTTAAACGCGGTGAAAAACTCGACCTTAAAAACATCAAAAGCGAAGACGACTTAACCGACTTAGGATTAAGATTCGATCTTACCCTCCCCTTAAGCAGATTTTACTCCAACAACTTAAACGAACTTATACGCCCGTTTAAAGCCTTTCAACTCGGCAACGTGTTTAGAGCTGAACGCAACCAAAAAGGCAGATACCGTCAATTTGTACAATGCGACATCGATACACTTGGAGACTCAAGCTACTTTGCCGAAACTGACCTTTTGATAACCGTACCCGAGGCACTCTACAACATCGGCTTTAAAAACTTCACAATCAAAATCAACGACCGCCGTATATTAAAAGAACTGGTACTTAAATCCGGCTTTGAAGAAGATGACTTCGGCACAATTTGCATAACCGCCGACAAACTCGACAAAATCGGACGTGAGGGCGTAATAGCCGAACTTAAAGACAAAGGCTATGATGAAACGAAAGCACAAAAACTGCTGGAAAATTTAAAAACCCCCTTATCCGAAATAGAGGGCGAATACGCCGAACAAATGTGCCAAATAATAAACACGGTCAAAAACTACTACCCCATAGAATTTGACTCCACCCTCGTACGCGGAATGGGCTACTACACCGGCCCCATATTTGAAATAGTGAGCGGTGACTTTAACAGCTCCATTGCAGGTGGCGGAAGATATGACGGCCTTTTGAACAAATTTACCAAAGAAAGCATACCGGCGGTAGGATTTTCAATCGGATTTGAACGTGTAATAAGCATACTCAAAGAACAAGGCTTTAAAGTCCCGACACAAAAAACCGAATATGCGGTACTTTTCGCCGATGAAAAATTGTACGGCTTGGCGCTTAAATTCGCCGATGAACGTATCAAAGAAGGCAACATTGCCTCAATTTACAAAATCAAACCCAACCGCATCGGTAAAGAAGTCGCAACATTTAAAAAAGCCGGCTATGAAACACTTGTAATAGATGAAATAAACAAAAATTAAAATTAAAGTGCTGCAAAAGAATATGTCGGAAAATTAATTCTTTATTAAATACAAATCAAACCGATTTAAATGCAGAGTGTAAGAAACTTTAAAAGACTATACTCAATATTATATTTTTATAACTTTCCTGCATTTAAAAACAATTACTTACGCATTTATAATAATTTTATGTAAAATAAAATAACGAAGGAGAATAAAATGGCAAAAAGAGGCGGATACCCCGGCATGATGCCCGGAAACATGAACAACATGATAAGACAGGTACAAAAAATGCAAAAAGATATGGAAAAAGCGCAGGAAGACCTTAAAGACAGAGAAGTGGAATCTTCCGTGGGAGGCGGAGCAGTAAAAGTAGTGGCAAACGGACAAAAACGCATCGTGTCCATAAAAATTGACCCCGAAACCATCGACAAAGACGATCCCGAAATGCTGGAAGATCTTGTACTCACCGCAGTAAATCAAGCACTCGCCGACGCTGAAGAAATGGCGGCGCGTGAACTTTCCAAATTTACCGGCGGGATGAACATTCCGGGACTGTTTTAATGCAACACTACTCAAGCACCATAGACAGATTGATTGCCGAACTTGCAAAACTTCCGGGCGTCGGCACAAAAACCGCTCAACGCCTTGCGTTTCATATAATATCCTCGCCCATGCCGGAAGTAAAAGCACTGTCGGATTCAATGATTAAAGCTAAAGAACAACTAACCTACTGTCACATATGCTGCAACATATCCGACACCGACCCGTGCGGAATCTGCACTTCGCCGAATCGTGACAAAACTACAATATGCGTGGTGGAAGACCCGCGCGACGTAGCCGCCATGGAACGGGTGCGTGAATACAACGGCAAATACCACGTCCTGCACGGCACACTCTCACCCACACAAGATGCCGGAAGTGACACCATACGCATAAAAGAACTAATCACACGCCTCTCCGATCCCGACATAAAAGAAGTGATCCTTGCGACCAACACCACCATAGACGGCGAGGCAACCGCCATGTATATAGCGCGTATAATAAAAAAAATGGGTATCAAAGTAAGCCGCATAGCACACGGGCTGCCTATAGGTGCAAGCCTCGAATACGCCGACGACGTAACCATAACCCGTGCGCTGGAAGGCAGAAGAGAACTGTAACACAAAATTATAAAAACGCTTATAATTTCATCAAAAATGTTGAAATTATAAGCGCTTTTCTATTCAATACACAACTCATCTTTATATCCGGTTCATAAGAAATAGAAGTATCAGTTTTAGCTGAATTTTTTTGTAATACAACTTTATTATAAATTCCGCTTAAGAGTGCATACTGCATTTAAAAAAAATTATGAAAATTTTGCATTATGAAATTTATTTGGCAGTGTCAAGTTTTTTGTGTAAACTCTTTTTAAGCTCTTGCAAAATTAAATTATGATAAATAATGAACTAACTGATTAAAGCAAGGTTTTGAGTGGTTTTCTCCTCCATGGAGGAGAAAAAAATTTATTAAAACTATTCTCAAATTTTCACAAAATTAAAAACCGGCAGCAGAAACGTGGATAAAACGGTAACGTACACAACAAAAGACATTGACATACAACGTACAAGACAAAAAAATAAAAAGACAACAAAAACCGACCTCTTTACGAGGCCGGTTTTTGTATCAGTGTTAGAAAAAGGGGTAATGTATGGTAAATTCCGAAAATCGGAAACTTATTATAATTTTTGATGTAAAACGAAAGATAATTGATTTTTATACTTACTAAGATTTGTTATACCAAACAATTCACGTTGCAAAGAAAGCGACAACTTAAACAAATACACATGGTCTTCCCGTAAAGATTCAATCTATCACGCTTAGATTCAAGCGTTTTATTAACTTCCGTTTTACATGACCGTTTCGTTACAACGACACAAGAACTGCCGACTGTAGCGAAACGCCGATATTATTTCGGTGGAATCATCTCTCTCACTCCGTTTTATAAACATAGCCGTATTAAAAATTCTGAAACGAACCTCTAAAAATTCCATTTAAAAAAGATTGATTTTACAATGTATCAAACTTTATTTTACAAACTGATTTTTATAGATACAATAAGGTGAAAACTGATACTACAACTTTTATTCAACTTGTATCATAATCAATGTTTTGTTTTTATTTACAAAAAGTTGTGTACAAATTATTCTTCAGTTTCCTTTTTGTCGTCGTTTACGAACATATCAGCTATTTGGCAGGTTTCGGGTTTTTCTTCTTCAAGTTGGCAAGCGCAGGGGTTTTCGGTTTCGTCCGCTTTGTTTTTTGCTTCTTCGTATGCAGCTATAATTGCATCTTGTAACATTTGGCGGGTTTCAGAATTAATCGGGTGTACAATGTCCCTGTATTTACCTTCCGCTATTTTTCTGCTCGGCATTGCTATGAACAATCCGTTTTGACCTTCAATGAGTTTAATGTCATGGACTACAAAACATTCGTCCATAGTAACTGAAACGATACTTTTAAGTTTGCCTTCGTCGGAGAGTTTTCTTACTCTTACATCTGTGATTTTCATAATTCAATGCTCCTTTGTTGAGTGACAATATAATTGTGAGAATTTTCGGGTTTTCCGAAAACTATAAATAAAGCGGAAACAAAAACAAATTTCCTTATTTTTTTATACCACGAATACTATATTTTAATCACAAAAACGAAAGATTAATAAAAAAAATGTCGATTTTCTTATAATCGAAAATCGACATCTGTATTTTATATAAAAATTCCGGAGCATAGTAAGCAGTTTTTTTATACGACCTTTCATTGTACTTTCACCTAAAAATTGCTTATACGCCTCAGCTTATAACACTTTTACTTCCTTGTTTTACAGTCCGAGCAGAGTGTTCAGTTTTGATTTGTCAAATCCCATTACGAGTTCATCGTCCACATAGATTGCGGGTACGCCCATGATGTTGTTTTGCATTAAAAATTTACGTGCTTCGGGGTCTTTGCTTATGTCCTTTTGGGTGTATGCCACGTTATTTTCTTCAAAATAATCTATCGCTTTATGGCAGAATGTACAGGTCGGGCTTGTATAGATAACTACATTTTTCATTTAAAAAAACCTCCTCAAAATAAAAATTCAATCATTTGACATCTTATATATTCCCGTTTTATTTTTTTCAAAACACAAAAACACGATATGCTTTTTGTAACCGTTCCATACGTCGTTTGCATTGACCTTACGTATTAGCGTAGACTTTTTATAAGATGTCGAAAAAGAACGTTTAATTGTGAGGCTTTTCTTCTTAAAATTTTAATCAGGTTACTTAATTTTAGAAATCAACTTCCGTATCGTAGTAGCAACACTTTAGAAGTTTTTCCATTTCTTCAACGGAAGGCTGTCTTGGGTTGGAGCCTGTACATGCATCCGCAATGGCATTTACTGCAATGTCATGTAATCTTTCTAAGAATACTTCTTCGGGAACAAAGCCTTCTTCACAGGGAAGAGCATCTTTGCCATAGTTCTTAATGCAATGAGGAATATTTAAATCATCATTCATCTTTCTCAGGTAATTAATTAACAACTGAACTTTTTCTTCGTCCGAGTTCCCGCCAAGTTTCATAAAGTCGGCAATTTTTCCATATCTTTTTAAAGCGACAGGATCTTTTGCATTAAAAGCAATTACTTTCGGTAGATACATTGCATTGGCTGAACCGTGAACAATGTGAGCGCCATAATCCGCAAATACCGCTCCCGTCTTGTGAGCCATTGAGTGAACAATCCCAAGAAGTGCATTTGAGAAAGCCATACCGGCTAAACACTGAGCATCATGCATCTTATTTCGTGAAGCTTTATCTTTGTTATATGACTTAACCAGATGTTCCTGGATTAACTCTATCGCGTGCAGTGCCAGCGGATCTGTATATTCGCAGTTTGCAGTCGATACATAAGCTTCAATAGCGTGAGTCATCGCATCCATACCGGTCTGAGCAACTAATTTAACAGGCATTGTTTGAGCAAGTTCAGGGTCAACGATTGCAACATCAGGTGTAATTTCAAAGTCAGCGATCGGATACTTTATTCCCTTTTTATAATCCGTAATTATAGAGAATGCCGTAACTTCCGTAGCAGTTCCTGAAGTTGAAGAAATGGCACAGAACTTAGCCTTTGTTCTTAGCTTAGGAAGTCCGAAAACTTTGCACATATCTTCAAATGTCGTTTGCGGATATTCGTACTTAATCCACATTGCTTTTGCCGCATCAATCGGAGATCCGCCACCTATAGCTACAATCCAGTCAGGTTCAAACGCAATCATGGCATCGGCGCCCTTCATTACGGTTTCAATTGACGGGTCCGGTTCAATTCCTTCAAATATTTCAACTTCCATTCCGGCTTCTTTAAGATAAGAAACAACCTTATCAAGAAAACCGAATCGCTTCATTGAACCTCCACCAACGCAAACCATTGCTTTTTTGCCTTCAAATCCTTTAAGAGCTTCTAACGCTCCTTCTCCATGATAAACATCTCTTGGTAATGTAAATCTTGCCATATAATTTCCTCCTTTAATATGTACATATTTTGTCTTACCGTTTACGTAGTACTTAATAATAGCAAATAGCAATGCTCTTTGTCTATAATTATTACAAATTTTTATGTAGGGGGTCACTACTCAGCACATCCTCATAATAAAACCCGGAGAAAAAATCCCCCTTGACGCCACAGTAATCGAAGGCGCAAGCGATATAGATATGTCCTCTCTCACGGGAGAATCCACTCCCGTCTATGTAAATACGGGAGACAAAATTATAAGCGGCTCGGTCAATATCTCGGGCGTAATTAAAGCGAAGACGGATAAAAAATATTCGGACAGTGAAGTATCTAAAATACTGGAACTTGTAGAACACGCCGAAACACACAAAGCCGAATCCGAAAAATTTATCACACGCTTTGCAAGATACTACACCCCTGCAGTCGTCATATGTGCGGTATTTATAGCGCTAATATTGCCCGTTGTCACGAAAACCGCCTTTGCATCGTGGGTTAAACGTGCGATAATATTCCTTGTAATCTCCTGCCCGTGTGCCATGGTCGTATCCGTACCGCTCACATTCTTTGCAGGCATCGGCAAAGCTTCCTCACTCGGGATACTCGTAAAAGGCGGCAGTTACCTTGAAAAACTCGCCTATATAAAAACAGCGGTATTTGACAAAACCGGCACACTCACTTACGGTAAATTTGAAGTTAGCGGAATCTATCCCGTAAAACTTTCCGAAACGGAATTTTTAGAAACGGTATCAACCGTAGAATCCTCGTCCAACCACCCGATAGCAAAATCCGTACTTAAAAAATACGGAAAAACTATCGATCTTAAATCCGTGAGCAGCATTAAAGAAAAACCGGGATACGGCGTGTCGGCGCTCTATAAGCAAAAAAAAATACTCGTCGGCAACAAAAAACTTATGGACGAAAACAAAATAAAAATAAACGAAGAAATTGACGGAGTAGTCCTTTATGTAGCAATAGACGGAGAATTTGCCGGAGCTATAACATTTGAAGATAAAATCAAAGAAAACGCCGTTAAAGCGGTTAAAAACTTAAAGTCCCTCGGCGCTATGCACACCTACCTGTTAACCGGCGATAAAGCGCAAAATGCGACAAAAACCGCTGAAATTTTAAACTTAAGCGGAGCGTACAGCGACCCCCTGCCCGCCGATAAAGTAATCAAACTTGAAGAAGTCATGAAAAAACACAAAGAATCCGGCGCCGTAATCTATACGGGAGACGGCATAAACGACGCCCCCGTGCTTAAAAGAGCCGACATCGGAATAGCCATGGGAGCGCTTGGAAGCGATGCGGCGATAGAAGCGGCGGATATAGTCATAATGACGGACGACCCGTATAAAATCGTAGATGCGGTAAAAATTGCAAAAAAAACGATAAAAATAGTAAAACAGAACATAACCTTTGCCATCTTCACCAAATTTTTAATATTATTCCTTGCGACATTTTTAGAGACGAGCATGTGGGCGGCGGTATTTGGAAGTTGGAGTATTGATACTCACTGTATTTAACGGTATGCGCGTATTTAATGACAAAAGTGTAACAGGCAAAAAATAAAAATGAAACAGTTTTGTAATAGACATACATTTCTATCTTCCATGTAAAAAAAACAGGGCGAAAGAGCTTACTCTCTCGCCCTGTTTTTGCACCAAATAAGGTGATGGTCTAAAGGCGTTTAGTATTTTTTAACTTAGCTTAAAGCAGTATAAATCTTATGTACAAAATATAAAATAATTAGTATAATACAATAAAGATGGAATATTCAGGAGGAAAAATGTCGGATAAAATAAAATTTCACCCCGGCTTTTATGGAGCGGCGGAATTAGAGTTTAGATTAGAAAAAGCCAAGCTTAAATTTAATAGAGAATATAATCTCGGCAAGGAGCCGCTGAGAATAGATTTATTAGTGTTAAATGACGACACAAAGCTCGAGAATGAAGTCGGAAAGATATTCAAAAAATACAACATAATAGAATATAAAAGTCCCGATGACGGATTAACCATAGATGATTTGTTTAAGACGCTAGGCTATGGCTGTTTGTATAAAGCATTAGGAAACAATGTAAATGAAATAGCGGAAAATCAGGTAACAATATCATTGCTTAGAGATACCTGCCCAACAGAGCTGTTTAAATATCTAAAAGGAACAAAAAGGGAAGTGATAGAAAAATATAAGGGGGTATATTATATAAAAGGCGAACTCATATTTGATACGCAAATAATAGTGATGAACAGGTTGGATGGAAAAAAACACAGTGCATTAAAAGTTTTATCAAAAAATGCAAAAGAAGATGATATAAAAAGATTTTTGATGGAAATATCGGGACTTTCAAATAAAGGCGACAAAGAAAATGCGGATGCGGTATTGCAGGTGAGCATATCAGCAAACGAAGAAATGTATGAAAAGATAAGGAGGGACTTCGGTATGTGTCAAGCACTGGAAAAATTGATGGCGGACGTCATAGAAAAAAGAGAAGAAGTTGCGGAACAAAGAGGCGAAAAAAAAGCAAAGATAAATTTAGCACAAAACTTAATTAAATTAGGTAAACTTAAATTAGAAGAAATAGCGGAGCTTACAGGTTTATCATCAGATGAAGTTACGGCTATGAAGTATAAAGGGTGACAGGGTATGTGTCAAGCACCGGAAAAAGATGGATAGTGGGATTTGGAAGCCTAAGTATTGATACTCACTGTATTTAACGGTATGCGCGTATTTAATGACGAAAGGTAACAGGCAAAAAATAAAAATGAAATAGTTTTGTAATAGACATATATTTCTATCTTCCATGTAAAAAAAAACAGGGCGAAAGAGCTTACTCTCTCGCCCTGTTTTTGCAACGAATATTGTATAGTTTTCGGTGCATTATTTAAGTTTGTGTATTTCTTCCTCTAATTCAGTTATTTTACTCATAACTTCATTTATTCCCATTTTCTGCGAAGCATTTCTTATTACTTGCTCTAATTCATCCTTTTTAATTTGTTTATATTCAAACATACTCATTCCTCACATATTTTCTTTATAATTTGATAAACCCAAGCACTCGTAGTTTTACCGGATTCTATTAAATCTTTTTTTTCTTTTTTTGATAATTTTTTCCTTAAATATTCAATCTGATAGTCTGTAACCTTATTTTTTCTGATTTCTTTAATTGCTTGTATAACCATTGCTGTAAGCGTTGACATCTTTGAAATATCTCCGTTGTTTCTACGCTTAAATTCAATGGTTGTATTTGCAAAACTAAAATCTACATATCTACCGTCAGATATATATGTCCATTTAGCAGGTACTTGAGTAGATAATCCTAATAAATTAAGGGCGGTATTTCCTGATGGTGCTATTGTCCAATTATATTTTCTTGCAATCGCTTCAGCAACTTCATTGACTGAAGGAGCTTCATATTCTCTAATCAATTCAATATATTTCGGCTTATAATAAACGCCCTTCATGATGCGACTTATTTTTTTATTTTCTACAAGACGGTTTAAGGTGTTACGAACAGTTTCATATCCTGCAATATCGAAAAAATCATTTGAAATAAACACCTGATTTGAGTCTAAACTATTTATCTTTTCTAATATTTGTTCCTTATAAGTCATTCTATGTGCCACCTCCTTTGCACCAAATATTATATAATATTTCTGTCTCTTATACACATCTCCGAGCCCACGAGACTCCTGAGCATCTC
>CAMYCP010000016.1 GCA_947254385.1 uncultured Filifactor sp.
ATTTTATAGTATGAAGGGATATAACAGTTTTTGTGAACTACACACGAAACTAAAGAGTTTCGGTGCTTTTTGTTTCAGATTCTGACTTGCGTTTCATAATCTAAAAGATTATTTTTCCGTCTCACGTAAAGTTCACAAGCGTAAGTAAAGGGTAGTTCCTACCCTACTGTAAGTAATAGAAAACTTGGTTATTATCTTCTTATTATTATATAATATACAATAAGAATTCATTGTGTCAATTCATCTCACGAACCTAAAGGTTCAGAGATTTCTTGACACTATTTTTAAACAACTTTTTATTATTAATTACAGTGAAGTCTGTTTTTGTATTAATCAATTTTTAAGAAAAAGCGTTATTCGTCTACGCTGTACGCTACTCTTACCATTTGTTCAACCGTGGTTACTCCGGAGAGTACGAGTTGTTTTGCGGAGTCGCTCAAGGTGCTCATGCCTTTTATTTTTGCGGCATTTTTAATTTTGTCGGCTTCTTCGTCTCTGTTTACCATGTTACGTATTTCACGATCCACGACGAGGATTTCGTGTATTGCGGTTCTGCCGGCATATCCGCTGCCTCCGCAGAAGTTGCAGCCTTTTCCGCGACAGAGGTAGTTGGGGCTTTCCATTCCGAGAAGTATCATTTCTTCCATGCTGGGGATATAGTATTCTTTGCAGCGCGGACATATTTTTTTGATGAGCCGTTGTGCTATTATTCCGACCACGGCGGAGGATACCATGTATGTTTCTATTCCCATGTCGACAAGACGGGCTATGGTGCTTACGGAGTCGTTGGTGTGGAGGGTTGAAAGCACGACGTGTCCGGTTATAGCGGCACGCACAGCTATCTGTGCAGTTTCACCGTCACGGATTTCACCGAGCATAACGATGTCGGGGTCTTGACGCAAAATTGAACGCAAACCGCTGGCAAATGTCATGCCGGCTTTGGAGTTTATCTGTACCTGATTGATTCCGTCGAGGCGATATTCGACCGGGTCTTCAAGGGTTATTATGTTTTTCTTTATGTTGTTGAGTTCTTTCAATACGGCGTAAAGTGTGGTGGTTTTACCGCTCCCTGTCGGCCCTGTAAGGAGTATCATGCCTTCGGGCGCTTTTATTATTTTATCGAAGAGTTCAAGGTTTTTAGGTGTAAAACCGAGTTGGTCTTTACCTACTACAAGTCCGTTTCTGTCCAAGATACGAAGTACCGCTTTTTCACCGTGTACTGTCGGAAGTACCGATATACGAAGGTCTATGGGTCTATCGTCTATTACCGTTTCGACACGACCGTCCTGAGGTATTCGACGTTCGGAGATATCCATTCTGCCGAGTATTTTTATACGTGTGATAAGTGCGGACAGTACGTTTTTTTCAAGTGTCATTACTTCTTTTAAGTCACCGTCTATACGAAATCTTACACGTACTCTGTCTTCCATTGCTTCTATGTGAATATCACTGGTTCCGCTTTTTACGGCGTCGGATATGATGGAGTTTACCATACGTACGACAGGCGCATTCGCTACATTGGCGGATTCTATATTGCTTTTTTTACCGATCGATATGTCACTTTCGTTAAATTCGGTTATAGCTTTTTCCACGTCTTCGGAAGATGTGTAGTTGTTGTTTATAGCTTTCGCAATTTCTCCGTCGGATGCCAAAAACGCCTCAACCGACATACCTGACGCAATCTTCACGTCATCTAAAGCGAGTATGTCGAGCGGATTTTTCATCGCAATGCTTATTTGATTTGTCTGTGTGTTTACATCAAACGGTATGAGTTGGTGTTTACGTGCCATTTTTTCCGGCAGGTATTTAACCGCATGAGGGTTTATGCCCATTTTATTCAAATCTACAAACTGCACGCCAAATTCCTGTGCTTTAGCTTGAAGATACTGTGTTTCATCTATTATATTCTCTTGAATAAGAGCCTGCTTTAAGGTTATTCCCCGATCGGATGCTATTTCCTTAGCGTAATCCAAGTCATCCTGTTCTATGACACCGTTGGTTAACAAGATTTGTTCTACGTTCATTACATCATCTCTCTAATAACTTGTATATAACATGAACACGTTGTTTTTTTTATGTTGGCGGTAAAATATTAAAGACAAAAAACTTTTAAAATCGCTTGATTTTGTTCTTTATAGGTTTTACGCTCCCATATTATAAAAAATCAGCTTCATTCTTAAAATCGTTATGTCCGTTAAAACTTCAGTTTTTAATTTTACCTATGTTATCTTATTGATTTTTGATGAGAAAGCACTGAAAATGTCGATATAACTCAAAAGCTACGAATACTTAAAAAATATATTTTTTACTTGAATAATTCGAAAGTATATTTAAAAATTAATAAAGTCGTTGCATTTTAAAAATTTTGTCAAGAGAATAACGAAACTTTCAGTTGTTCCTGCAATGATTATGAAAATAAGATAACTATGTACGGGGGATTTCTCCCCTGTAATATTATGCCCCCGCTTAAAAGCAGGGGCTTTTTTTACTTAAGCTAAGGCTTCTTCAAAGTTCTTTTTGGCATCCGGCAAAACAACGTTCAGGAACATTCCCATCATTATTTTATCTTTATCGACTTTAAGCAGAAGTACGTATTGACCGAGCATGATGAAGAAGTTGGTTGTGCCTTGTGTATCGTCGGCTAAACAGTATTCTCCGATTTGTATTGTTTTTTGAAGATTTTTTACCGCTTGAACTAAGAATGCGTCTTCTCTCGGGGTGTTGTTGTATCCCAATATACTTTGTCCGCTGGAGAGAGAAATCAAAGACATATATCTGAGCGCACCTGCGGTGTCGGATTGCAGAGTCGCCCACGCTTTATCAAGAAGTTGTTTATTCATTTTATTACCTCCGTACTGAATTTATAATCTTATGTTCTCACACATACCGAAATTATAAGCGTCGTGTTTTTTTAATGCTCATACTTTCGGTTCGCAATAATATCAAACCAAAACGGCTTTTATTTCTTCAATCAGTTTTACAAGGATAACGTCCATAAACATTCCTAAAGTCATCTTATCTTTGCGGAACCCTAAGATAAGTACATATTTTTTGTTTTGAATCGTCGAGAGTACTTGGTCTTTGGTATCTATTACGGTATAATCTCCAATCGTTTCATTACTTTTAGCAAGAGTGGAAAAAGCGGTAACTATTAAAGCGTCGTTTCTCGGATCGTTATATACCCCCACAAGGCTTTGACCGGTTTCCAAAGATACTACCGACAAATAAGTCAAAGCATCTCCCATTTGATTTTGCACTTTTTGCATAGTAGTTTGCAATGCTGCTTGATCCATAATAATCCCTCCATAAATATTTTTAAAAATATTTTTAAAACATACAAGTTGCACACGAATATCGATTTATTTCTACCCGATTAAGTAACATTGCGGGTGTAGATTACAGGTTCTTTTTTCGGTTAACCGTTTTAAACCTGATGTCCGTTTCATTTCGTATCCGCATTGACAAATGAATTTCCTCTAAATATTCTTAAGTATTTCTTCCCTCTTACGTTCATAATCTTCAGGCGTTATAGTCCCAAGTTCTTTGAGTCTGTCGAGCTTTTCAAGTACCACGTAAGGATTCGGCCCTTGTATATTATTTTGAGGCATATTCATTTGCATATTATTTTGAGGTGCGTTAATATTTTGCGGATTCATAAAAGGTGAGGCGGTTTGAGCCTGATTGTTCGGGTTCATCTGAACTCCCGAGAAAGACGCCGGAGCGCTCGGATTAAACGACGATCCTCCGAACGGTGCGGGCTGAGGATGCATAACCGGCGGTACATTTTGAGGATTCGTAAATGCCGGAGTTGTCGATTCTTCAACCGCTCCGAACAGATTTTTATTTCCGATATCTCCCAGCTGATCTTTAGACATAGCCTGTCCCACTGTAGGAACATCGCTATTTAAGCCGGACGGAGAGACAACCGGGGGTTGTTCTTTGTTTTCAACAAGCTCAACTTTTGGTTGAGGCGGTTTTTCGGGCGCATATCCATTGGGATATGGCGGCATAACTCCAGCTTGAGGCATTGCCGGTCTAAACATCGGATTGTTTTGCGGGGGCATTCCTTGTTGAAATGCCGGAGCATTTGGCGGCATTCCCGGTCGAAACGCAGGATTATTCGGTGCCATTCCCGGTTGAAATGCGGAATTGTTCGGTGCCATTCCCGGTTGAAATGCGGAATTGTTCGGTGCCATTCCCGGTTGAAATGCGGAATTGTTTGGTGCCATTCCCGGCTGAAATGCGGGATTATTCGGCGGCATTTCAGGTCTGAACATCGGATTGTTTTGTGGGGGCATTCCTTGTTGAAATGCAGGGGTATTCGGAGGCATTTCAGGTCTGAACATCGGATTGTTTTGCGGGGGCATTCCTTGTTGAAATGCCGGAGTGCCGGCAGGAGGTGCAGGTTGCGTTTCTACTTTATCCTGCACGGTCGGAGCTTGCGGACTGAGGTTACTTTGTACCGGAGACGGATTAAAAGCGGGTCGATTTGCAAATTCGTTTTGCGGTGTATTAACAGCGTCTACGTTCGGTTCCATCTGTTTATTTTCCGAATTTGCGGGTTTTTCCCGTTCCGTATGTTCAAATGAGGTTTCGGGCGGTTTAGCAGGTTCGGATTTTTTAGATTCTTCAGTCTCTCCCGGGGTATAAGCCGAAACGGCATCCATAATGGCGTCCTGTATATCCGCCATTATAGCTTTATTGAAAGAATATATCACGCTATACTGTTTGGAGTCGTTAAAGAATATTTTGATGCTCCCTCCGCCGAGCAAACTTCCGCCGAAAGTTACATCGGTTATAGCATCCAAGTCATACACGTCATTCCCGCTTTCATAAGACAGGATACTTCTTTTATCGGAGACGAGATACACCCCGGATACTTTTTCTTTTCTTCTGCCGTCGGAATACGATATTCCGACGTTGGCAGGCGTCATAAATATTACTTTTTCGCTGTCGGAAAGCATGTCTTCAGCTTTGTCTATGTCGGATTTAGCGCCGAACACATTAACTTTATACTTGTTTACAACTTCTTGCGTATCCGCTCTCATCGTTTTCCTCCGTAAAAAACATTAATTATAAAAATCATCAAACGATAAGCTATGTATGATGATTATCCGGCTGTTTATCTATAGAAATATGATACTTTCTTTTTCATATCGCGTAAAAACTTAAGTTCTTTTTCTGTCTTTTCTTATCTGAATGTCGGTCATGACATCGGTCAAATATTGTCCCGATTTAAGGATTATTATATTGTTTCTCGGATATTCCTTCATTTTGTTCAAATGATTTTCCCAGCTTGCCATAGCTTTATCTATCCATGCGTCCGCATTGCCGCGGTTTAAATAGCGGAGCATATATTCGTTTTTTAAAGATATATCCGGACAGACGATGACATAGTCTTCACCGGACATGACCATAAGTTCCACTACACGAGGTTCCTGAGCTATAAGCACAATGTAACCTTTCTTGCTTAGATGAATGGCATCATACATATAGCAATACGGATATTTCGGTCTGTTCACATACTGCATACTGTCTAAATCAATAAGAGCATTGAATATCTTGCTTGCCCTCGTTTTCCCAACTCCCGGAAATCCACTTATAAGCATTTTTATCTTCCTCAATATTGAACCGCAGCTTAAAAATGTATTTTTTCTCATTTATAAGTGTAACAGATGAGAAACCAACAGTTATGATACATTATATTTTACGATTCTTCATATATATATCAATCAATCTCCTGTTTGAACAAATTGTAAACTGTACATAGGTACTATTTTTTTAGTTCACAAATATAAGCAAATATAATAGTGCCGTAATTACACAAACACTTTTGATACTTTCTTTAAAGATACCATATATTTTTAATATTTGCAATTATTTAAAACGTTTTTTTATATCTGTTTAAATAAAATATAGCGCTCAAAAATCTTATCTGCGCCTTGAAAGTATATTAAAAGTGAGTTTTTTTTGTGTGAAAACGGTAAAATTTTTTTTTTTAATTTCCGTGTTTTTTATATTCCGAATGTGAAATATGCCGTGGACGATATAAGAATAAGTATCAATGTACTAAAAATCAGTATGACTATGTCTTTGTGCGAAAAAGAGATTTCGTTCATGTGGGTTCTGCCTTCTCCGCCTCTATAGCATCTGGATTCCATTGCCATGGCAAGTTCATCCGCCCGTCTGAATGCGCTTATAAAGAGTGGGACTAGGAGCGGTATAAGGCTTTTAGCGCGTTCGGTTATTTTGCCGCTTTCAAAGTCGGCACCGCGCGCCATTTGCGCTTTCATTATTTTATCGGTTTCGTCCAGAAGTGTCGGTATAAATCTCAAGGCAATGGTCATCATCATGGCAATTTCATGTGCAGGCAGTCCCATTTTTTTAAAAGGGGAAAGCATTTTTTCCAAGCCGTCGGTGAGTTCCATGGGTTTGGTGGTGAGGGTCATGAGCGATGTTCCGGTAACCAAAAGGAGTAACCGTATAACCATGAATGTACCGGTGCGTAAACCGTTGTCCGTTATTTTTATGAAGTGAAACGAATAGATTTCTCTGCCCGTTCCCATAAGTGCGTTTATTAAAAATGTTATGGCAAGCAGAGGCCATATGGGTTTGACGCCTTTTAAGAGATATTTAAACGGTATTTTTGAGATTTTGGATATTATTAGTAAAAATATTGTAATTAATCCGTACGGATAAAATTTGTTTACAAAAAATAGCGAAATCATGAACAGGAAGGTGAATGTTATTTTTACTCTCGGGTCCAGTTCATGTATAGGGGAAGCAGACGGGTAATATTGTCCCAATGTTATGTCTTTAAGCACGGGTTTTTCCCCTTTCTGATATTATATAAGGAAGTATGTCTTCTATTGTAAGTACGTCATGAGGTATGTGCCAGCCTTTGTCGTTTAAAATATTTGCAAGTTCAACGGCTTTAGGTACGCCAAGCCCGATTTTAGTCATACGTTTTTCATGTTGAAAGATTGCGGAAGGTTTACCCACAAATTCGATTTTGCCTTTGTTCATTACTATGAGGTTATCTACGAATCTGGATACGTCGTCCATGGAGTGAGATACCCATATTACCGTGTTGTGAGTTCTTTTGTGTATGGCGTCTATTTCTTTCAGGATTTCTTCTCTGCCCCCGGGGTCAAGTCCGGCTGTCGGTTCATCCAATATCAAAACTTCGGGGCGCATGGCGAGGATGCCGGCTATGGCTACACGTCTTTTTTGTCCGCCCGACATATCGAATGGCGATTTGTCTTTTTTTTCTTCGTAATTTAAGCCTACCATTTCCATTGCTTCACGCACACGCTCGTTTATTTCTTCTTTGCTTAAATTCAGTTTTGACGGGCCGAAAGCGATGTCTTCGGCTATTGTTTCTTCAAATATTTGATATTCGGGGTATTGAAACACCAATCCCACTTTTTTACGTACGTCGGAAAGTGATACTCCGTCCGCCGTTATGTCGGTACCGTTTATCGTTATTTTGCCGGAATCGGGTTTTACAAGGGCGTTTAAGTGTTGTATCAGTGTACTTTTGCCGGAACCTGTGTGTCCTATAAGTCCCGTAAAACTTCCGGTTGCAATTTTCAGGCTTACGTTGTCCAAAGCTTTATGTTCAAACGGTGTGCCGGGGCTGTATGTGTAGTTTATGTTTTCTAAAATTACAGACATGATCCCTCCATTTGTGTTTATGCCCAAAAATTAATTTTTACGCAATATAAAAGATTTTTATTCAAACAAATTCATTATATCACATTTTGTACGCCGTAAATTCGATTTTTTACGAATTTTACGGCATGTTTTTTATTTTATGAGGGCGGCGCTCATTTCTTCAACGGTGAGTATGTCGGTCGGAAATGACGGGTCTTTGAGATGTATTTTGTATGCAAGTTCGGTCATCGGCGGTACGTCCAAGCCTATTTTTTTAAGTTCTTCAACTTTTTGAAATATTTTTCTCGGTTCGCCTTCCATTACAATTTCGCCTTCGTCCATTACGATTATTCTGTCTGCGTTTACCGCTTCTTCCATGTAGTGTGTTATGTGTACCAAGGTTATGCCGTCTTTTTTGTTAAGGTAGGTAACGGTGTCCATCACTTCTTTACGCCCTATCGGGTCAAGCATGGCGGTAGGTTCGTCCAAGATGATGCATTCGGGTTTCATGGCTATTATTCCCGCTATTGCCACCCGTTGTTTTTGTCCGCCGGAGAGGTTGGCGGGTGATTTTTTCTTATATTCGGTCATGTCGACACTTTTTAGGGCGGTATCTACACGATGTCTGATTTCTTCTTTAGGCAGTCCGATGTTTTCCGGACCGAATGCCACATCTTCTTCAACTACGGTTGCAACTATCTGATTGTCGGGGTTTTGAAACACCATTCCTGCGGTTTTTCTTATGTCCCAGAGTTTATTTTCGTCTTTTGTGTTCATGCCGTTTATAAGTACATCGCCCGAGGTCGGGGTAAATATGGCGTTTAGATGTTTGGCAAGTGTACTTTTACCGGAGCCGTTGTGTCCGAGTATCACGACAAATTCTCCCGGCATGATTTTCATGTTTATGCCTTTTATTGCCTGTTTGGTTTTGCCCTCGGTTGCGGGGTATTCATATACTAAATTTTTAATTTCTATCATGGGTTTTTGCAATTAAATTCACCTTTGTCCAATAAGATATTCTATATCTTATCACAATTTGAGTCATAGTAAAACATTATTTACAATTTTATTTTTTGCAGTCTGAGTGAATTTGTAACCACGGTTACCGAACTGAACGCCATGGCAGCTCCGGCTATCCACGGCGCAAAAAGTCCGATTGCGGCAAACGGTATGCCAAGCGAGTTGTATGCAAGTGCCCAAAAAAGGTTCTGTTTGATTATTTTCATGGTTTTTTTGCTTAAAAGCAGTGCCCTGTAAACGGAGTTCATGTCGCCTTTAAGGAGTGTTACGTCCGATGTTTCTATGGCTATGTCGGAGCCGGTGCCTACGGCTATTCCTATGTCGGCTGTGGCAAGTGCCGGAGCGTCGTTTATGCCGTCACCCACCATGGCGACTTTTTTGCCTTCAGCTTTAAGATTAGCTATGACGGAGGCTTTTTTTTGCGGGAGTACTTCGCTTATTACTTTTTTTATTCCGACTTTTTCGGCGATTGTATTCGCCGCATGGCGGTTGTCTCCCGTGAGCATGATTACGTTTACTCCCGATGTTTTTATTTTTTCTATGCCTGTTTCGGAGCCGTCTTTTATTTTGTCAAATACGGTTATTATTCCGATTACTTCGTCTTTTAAGGCGACGAGTGTGACGGTTTTACCCATTTTTGAAAACTTTTCATTAAGGTCTGAAATTTTTTTGTCGACACGGATGCCGTTTTCTTTTAAATATTTTATTGTGCCGATGTAGGTTTTTTTACCTAAGATGTCGGCGCTGATTCCTTTGCCGGCAACGGAGATGAAATTTGAGGGGTCGGATAATTTTACGCCGGTTTCTTCGGCTTTTTTGCATATGGCTTTGGAAATCGGGTGGTTCGATCCCTGTTCAACGCTTGCGGCATAGTAGAGGGTATTTTCTTTTTTTAAATCCACTATGTCGTCAACTATAGGTTTGCCTTCGGTCACCGTACCGGTTTTATCCAAAACGACGGTGTCTATGTCGGCACTGTTTTCTATATATTCTCCACCTTTAAAGAGTATGCCGTATTCCGCGGCTCTTCCCGATCCCGCCATTATTGCGGTCGGGGTGGCAAGCCCGAGTGAACACGGGCACGCAACTACAAGCACTGCTATCATGTTTTCAAGCGATGCGGCAAAATTGTGTGCGGGATTTATAAAGTACCAGTATATAAATGTAAGAAATGATATAGATACCACGACCGGTACGAAGTATGCGGAGATTCTGTCCGCCATGCGTTGTATGGGCGCTTTGGAATTTTGCGCCTGTTCGACGGTTTCTATTATTTTGGAAAGTACGGTATCACGTCCGATTTTTAGCGCTTTCACTTTGATTAAGCCGTCAAGGTTGAGTGTGGCTCCGGTTACCGTGTCGTTTATCTTTTTTACTACGGGCATCGGTTCTCCCGTGAGCATGGATTCATCTACGGAGGAAGTTCCGTCAATTATTATTCCGTCGGTCGGGATTTGTTCTCCGGCACGCACTATGAGCGTGTCCCCGACTTTTACATCGGATATCGGAATTTGTTTTTCTTCACCGTCCGATATTATGAATGCGTCTTTAGCTCCAAGGGAGAGGAGTTTGGATATTTCCGCCGAGGTTTTCCCTTTGGCTTTTTTTTCCATGAGTTTGCCGAGGAGGATCAATGTTATGAGCATTGCCGAGGTTTCAAAATAGAGGTGCGGAGCGTGCATGGGTTTTGTAATCAGATATTCTGTTGTGAGGTAGAGACTGTAAAAGTACGCCGCCGATGTGCCGAGTGCCACCAGTACGTCCATGTTGGCACTTTTGTTGTATAGAGATTTTACGGCTCCGTCATAAAAGCCATAGCCTATTACAAATTGCACGGGTGTCGTCAAGATAAGTTGAAATACGGGATTTAAGAGTATTTCAGGTATGGGTATGTCCGATGTGAGGCTAAAATGTTTAGTCATCGTAAGTACCAAGGGTATGGTAAGCACGAGTGAGGTTATGAATTTGATTTTTTCTTTCTTAAGTTCTTTTTGTCTGATTTCGGTTATGTTTTCTTCTTCTTTGGGGAAGAATTTAAAGCCCATTTTATTTACAATTTCTCTTATTTTTTCAACGGTAATTTTGTCCGTATCGTAGTTTACGGATGCGGTTTCAAGTGCAAGGTTTACGGTTATGTTATTTATGCCGGTTTCTTTGGAGAGGCGTTTTTCTATTCGCATTGAACACGCCGCACAATGCATTCCGGTGACGTTAAAATCCGCTTTTTTTTCCATTTTTTCCTTTCTTTGTAAAAACGACCGCCTTTATTGGCGGTCAACAAAACTAATTTTTTGTTTACTGTAAAATAATTTTTTATACGTTTTTTTCTTCAGCGTCGAATCCGATGTCGGATATGGCGTCACATATAACTTTTACGTTTGTTTTATCGGGATCGAAAGTAACATCGGCTTTATTTTCGGAAAGTGTTACTTCATAGTCACAAACGCCGTCTATTTTTTTTAGGCAATCCGATACAGACTGTACGCAATGTCCGCATGACATTCCCGTGATGTTTATTACCGTTTTCATTTTCTCCTCCTAACATTTGTAAAACCGTGCGAAGTTTAGGGTGTATCGCACGTCCATATTGATTATCACGTCGTATTTAATACCCTTTATCATATAAAATAAACAGTTAATTTATTTTTTCACCGCTCATTTTTTCAATGTAGGGTTTGATGTCTTTGCCGTAGATTGCTTTAAACAGGTCAAAACTTATAAATTCAAGTTTTTGTTTGTATTTATGTTGTTCATTTAAATTGCGCAGTATAAACGATGCTTTGCTTAAATCACGTATGTTGCCGTCTTTACTGAGTATCCATATGTTTTCTCTTTTGGAGTCGAATACGTTTAAGGAGATATCGTCTTCAATAAAAAAATATTCGTTTTGAAGATTTAAATTTTCTTCGTGCATGAATTTTTTAACGGCGGTTTTTAAAAATAAGGGGTCTTCGATGGATTTTTTAAGTTTGTTTTTATAAAATTTGTTGCGGTTTAAAAAGCTCGTGCATAAAAATGAGAGTATTGTATCTTCAGAGTCCGCCCAACGGCTGATATGATACATCAAAAAATGATCGTCCAGTTTTGTGTATTCGGATACTCTGATTTTTTCGCCCGAAAGGAGTTTTTTCATTATGTCATCGGCATATATATTTTTTTCGGCGACATAAATTTCTTTTGCTCTTTTCACCGCTTTTATCAAGATGTCTTCCATTTGGCGTTTTATGGAATGTTGGTATACTTCTCGATACATATAAAATCTGCCCATTATGTATTCTTCAAGTGAGGAGAGGTATTTTTCGTTTATGCATACGGTGAGTTTATCTTTAAAGCGGACTATCTCAAAGGATCTTATAAGTCTGTCAAGGTCGTAGTTGCCGTTGGTTACGCTTGTGAAGTATGAGTCTCTTAAAAGGTAGTCCATTCGATCCGCATCGACTTGCGAGCTTACAAGTTGTGCTATTATACCGAAAATGCCGTTGTCAAATTTTTTGCCTTCGTACTGCAAAATTTTTATGAGTTTTTCCGGAAATTCTTTTGAAAATTCTTCCACCAGTACACGGTTTATTTCTGTGGAGGGGTTGCTTATTATTTTTGCCGTCCAACTTTCATGCGTACCCATGTTAAATAAGCGTTCAAAAGTATGTGAGAGTCCCGCATGACCGATGTCGTGCAAAAGTGCGCTCATAAGAGCCAAATCGTATTCTTCATCAGTTACGGTTATACCGAGGTTTTGAAGTTTATTTTTAAGCGAGTCAAGTATCCTTTTCATTACACTGTATGTACCGATACTGTGGGAAAATCGTGTGTGCGTTGCGGTCGGAAATACCATATATTCAAAGCTGAGTTGTTTTATGCGGTTAAGCCTCTGAAATTCAGACGTGTTTATAACTTTAAAAAAGCGTGTGTCAAACGCTATGTCGTTGTGTATGACGTCACGCAGTACATATTGTTTACCGGTTTTTATCATGATATCCCCCAAGAAATATTTGTTTGACTTTTATTTTACTTACTTGTACATAAGTAAAAAAGTGAACTACACAAAGCTAAAGTTTCGGAGAGTTCTTGGCAATTGTTTTTAAAATGAACTATAAATAGCATTCAGTTTTATCCGACTTGACTTTTTATTTATTTATTCACATAATAAAAAAAGAGCCGATTAAAAGCGGTTCACACTCTAGGTGTTTTTTTAAATCACCTGTGGTTCTACACACTACAGGTGATTTAAAATTTTGCTTGACTTTTTATGTATTTATTCATATAATAAATAAAGAGCCGATTAGAAGCGGTTCACCCTTTAAAATACTTTTAAAAAAAATCACCCGTGGTGTTCCTACTACAGGTGATTTTTTTTGTTTCCCTTACTTCTTTTTATTATTTAAAATAAGGGGGATTATACCGATTATAGGATTTATAACTGAAATAATCAGAAACATAATATTTATGTTTATCAGTATTATTTCAAAATTCGTCATCAGTAACACCCCCTTTCATTTTTGATTAGGGGTAAACCGCATATATCTTCTCTTTATTTCCGTGAGTTTGTTATATTTTATTTTTTCATAAATTTCAACCGTTTCAAAAAGGCGACCGCAAGATTTTATATTCGGATATATTATATTCTCTAAAAACTTCATTTTCAAAAAATAAAATATTGATTTTACAATAGTATCAATTTTTTTTAGATGTCCTAAAAGCAAATCATACTGATTTACTTTAAAAAATGTAGTATGCAATCTTAAGCAAAATTTACTATGAAACCTC
>CAMYCP010000017.1 GCA_947254385.1 uncultured Filifactor sp.
GATTTTGCATCTAAAGACGCTCCTGGTTCGTCCAAAATTCTCAATAATCCATCTTGTATAGATGTCAAACATTTTTGATACATTGTAATACCGATTTGCTTTTAAAAATGCAATATAGAGTCTTAAGCAGAATTTATGATACATAGTATGTTTAGGGGGACTTGAAGAACTGAAACATCTAAGTATCCGGTTGTATTGCAAAAAATTCAACCTAAACTAATATTGCAATTTCTTATGCAGCTTGGTGTAAACTCAATATTTTATTTTTTGAAAATGAAGTTCTAAAATCCTTCCTTAACGCATTTCCATAACCGTTTTCATATCTTCTTCGGTTATATAGTTAAGTTCTACCATGGCTTTTAAGACTTCGCTCTGACGTTCTTTTGCGCCGGGATAGTTTTTGGAAAGGGCATAGTAACTCGGAGCTTTAGGTAGTCCTGCCAAAAGGGATGCTTCATTTAAATCCAAGTCCGCCGGAGTTTTTCCGAAATAATTTTCGCTGGCGCTTTTTATTCCGTAATTGTTGTCGCCGTAATATATTATGTTTACGTAGAGTTCCAGTATTTCATCTTTTGTGTATTGTTTTTCTATTTTTTCCGCAACGAAAAGTTCAGCAACTTTACGTGATAATTTTTTTTCTCTCGAAAAATACATATTTTTTGCAAGTTGTTGTGTGATTGTGCTGCCGCCCGCCACATATCTTAAACTCAATATGTTTGTGAAAAACGCTCTTACAGTTGAAATCGGATCCAATGCGCCGTGTTTAAAAAAGCGTTTGTCTTCTATTGCCTGTATGGCATTTAAAAATTCAGGATTTATATTTTTGCTTAAAACGTAGTTAGGGTTACTTTGAATTTCAAAAACGGCAGTCTCAATCGGTTTTTTGTTTATAACCCGATCATACATTATATATCCGTTGACGCCTATTATTATACAAATACATATCAGTACAAAAACCGCCGTCGATATTAAAAATGATAATATTTTTTTCATACCGTATTTTGTTGTTTTTCCGTTTTTTCATTACATTCAACCAAGTATTCGCCGATTTTATACACGTCACCAGCTCCCATGGTAAAAACGACATCATTTTTGCCTACGTGTCGGGTAATATAGTCTTCAACTTTTTTAAAGTCGGAAAGATATACCGTTTGCTTGCCGTTGGCGGATATTTTTTCAGCAAGCGTTTCTGAACTGATTTCGCCGGTGTCCGTTTCTCTGGAGGCATAAATATCGGTTAAAATGACCGTGTCGGCTTCGTCAAACGCTTTTGAAAAGTCATCCAACAAGGCTTTGGTTCGGCTGAATGTATGGGGTTGAAAGATAACTATTAGTTTTCTTTTTTCCAGATAGCTTGCGGCGTGTAAAGTTGCTTTTATTTCAGAAGGGTGATGTGCATAGTCGTCAAAAATACGTATTCCTCTATATTCGCCTTTATATTGAAATCTCCTGTCAACTCCGGAATATGATGAAAGTCCGTCCGATACGGCTTTATAATCCAACCCGTTTACAAGTGCCGATACTGCGGCGGCCGTTGCGTTAAGGACGTTGTGATCTCCCGGTACTTTTAAAATGAAGGGGCCTATCAATCTATCGTTGAATTTGATGAAAAATTTTTTGCAACCGTCCGAAACCAAAGTTTCTTTAGTTATAATGACATCATTTCCGTCTTTTCTGCCGTAAAAAATTACACCCTTGATGTCACTTAAGGCTTTTCGTACATTTTCTTCATCCCCGTTTGCTACTATAAAGCCGTTGGGTTTTACTCCGGTTGAAAATGTATGGAATGATTTTATTATATTATCCAAATTTTTAAAATAATCCAAATGATCCGGTTCTACGTTCAATATTACGGCGGTCGTGGGGTGGAGGTTAAGAAAACTGTCGGTATATTCACACGCTTCGGTTATAAAATTTTCACTTTTGCCCACACGGTAATTCCCGTGAATGGATTGAAGGTTTCCCCCCACGAGTATTGTAGGATCCAAATCGGCGTTGTTAAAAATAGTGGAAAGCATGGAGGTGGTAGTGGTTTTGCCGTGAGTTCCTGAAATTGCGAATGTGGTTTTGTATTTGTCCATAACGTGCCCCAAAAATTCCGCACGGCTCATCATCCGTATCCCGGAATTTTTAGCGGCGATAAATTCCGTGTTGTCCGGATGAATGGCGGCTGTGTATACTATCATGTCATACGATTTATCAATGTTTGACGCACATTGTCCCAAAAATATTCGTGCGCCTTTTTGCTTGAGTTCTTCAGTCAAATATGTACTTTGACTGTCGGAACCGGAAACTTCATATCCGAAACTCATACAAATGTTCGCAAGTCCGCTCATTCCTATCCCGCCTATGCCGATGAAATGCACTTTCATTTATCGATACTCCCTTTTATAATCTAATCTTTGTGTACTGTAACCTTGTAAAAATCATAATCTATACTTAAGTTGGCATCTAAAACTTCGATTTTTTGTTTTTATCGGTTTTTAATACTGATTTGCTTTTAAAAATGCACTATGCAATTTTAAACAAAATTTATAATCAAGTTTTATTGCGAAAATTTCATTTATAACTAATGCTGCAATTTTTTATGCAATTTGGTATAAAGATGCCGTTTAGAGGTTTTCTTAATTTTCAGATATATTTAAAGAAAACGATACCATAACTTATCCCACATATTATAGCATATATAACAAAATAGAGTGTAAAATATAATGTTTATATTTTACACTCCATCAAAAATTACATAGATTTGAGTTTTTTCTATTTATAAATACTTAAAACGGCGTCATAATCCGGTTCGGATGCAATTTCTGCGCAGTATTCAACGTACAGTATTTTGTTGTTTTCGTCCAAGGCAAATACCGCTCTCGTTAAAAGACCGAGTTCTTTTATATATACGCCGTATTTTTTACCGAAATCTCTGTCTTTAAAATCGGATAGAGTTTTCACGTTTTTGATGTCGTTGTTGCCGCACCATCTTGCTTGAGCAAACGGCAAGTCCATTGATATGGTATATACGGTGAGGTCCTTCATTTTGGATATTTCTTCATTAAAACGACGTGTTTCTATATCACATACAGGTGTATCGAGAGACGGCACGGAAGTTATTATTTTTTTACCTTTTAAATCCGATAATTTAACAGGTTTCATTTCATTGTCCAAAACAACAAAATCGGGCGCTGTATCGCCTTTTTTCAATTCCGTACCTTCTAAAGTTACCGGCGAGCCTTGAAAAGTTACTTTCATCGCTATTTCCTCCTTAAAAATTTTATTTTTTTATAAAATATGTAAATTAACACTTCTTGTGACATTATTTCCATTATTTATTTTTTTAAACACAATTAATACACGGTTGAAAAAAAAGCGGTTTTGTACTAATATCAGTGTAATTGTGTAAATTATAATTGATTAAAAAACTGGAGAAAGAATTGAAAAATAAATCTGAAAATGAGGTGCGCGGTCTTATAGGCGCAAGCAAATTAAAAAAATTTTTGTACGTTTGTGCAGTGATTGCCGTTGCGTCGGGAGTTTGGCACATTAAGCCGTGGGTCGGTGAACAAAACGTAAAGCCTCTTTATTTTTACATGAATGAAAGAAAAATGGATGACGGCGTTGAAAAAGCTCTAAATTCCGGATATCCGACTTTGGATGATATCAATATAAATAATTCGGGTAACAAACTTAATATATACGATATTGTCGCCGAAGAGGATTGTGTTCACTTTAAATTATCCGCAATATTGAATAAAACCGCTTTGGAAAGTTTTGTTTTTACACCTTTCGGCATACAAAAAACGGAGGATTCCAAAATTACTTCAACCCTATCCTATCCCACAAATGACGATTTAAAAATCGTACTCAAAGCCTCAATTAAGCAAAAGGACAGTTTACAATACGAAGAAATCCCCGTAAAATACACTCTCTTCGATACGAACAAAAATATATATTCCGCCGACATTTTTCTGCTTGATTCCCATATAGCTGAGATTTTAAATGAAAGCGCCGATTTGTACGTTCATGCGGTATGTATGTTGAACGATAATGTGATTTTCGATTTCCCGCCGGAAGCGTTAAAAATAAAATCCGAAAATATATACAAGAGTGATAGCGTCTTGATAAATCAGGAAATTCCTACATCTTACGGTTCAATCATAATAGATGAACTTAAAATTTCTCCCGCCACGATGACGCTTAAAACCCGCTCGGCTTTAGAAAAAGGTTACTTTCTTTCCAACTTTGAAAAACTCGAACTTACCGATAGTTCCGGCAAAGTGTACGTATGTGCCGGTAAATATAGTTACCCCAATTCCAAAGAAGGGCGCACCGATTTTTACTTCAATTCTTCAACTTTCTACAATCATTCGTCTCCGGATAAATATACACTCACTTTTTCCGATATTTCTCTAAACGACAACGGGGAAGATGTGCTAACTCTCGCTATGGAGGGCAGATACCCGATAAAAACCGAATACATGAATGAAAAAGTATTTTTCTATAAACCGGTGTATATCGCAAATACCCTCACCGTTCCTATATTGTATGACGATTACAAAATAAAACCCGAATTTTATATATATGGCGTCGAAACTCAGGAAATTGTCTTACCCACACATATAATTACCGTTTCTACGGATAAAACCGAAAATAAATATTTAAAAAGGAAAGAAAACATATCCAAAGGTTATATAAAAGCAAGCACACCCAAAAAATCCGAATATCGTCTTAAAATTCCGCACCCGGATTTTTATTTGCATAAGAGCGGAACACTTGAAATTTTATGTAATACAACTGATGACTAAAAAAGGAGGATATATGAGATACTACGGAGATATTTACAGACCACCGAGTGAGGCGTACAGTTTGATAGTACAGGCGACCATAGGTTGTTCACACAATAAATGCACATTTTGCGATATGTATAGGGACAAAAAATTTAAAGTGCGTAATGTGGATGAAGTTATTGAAGACTTAAACGATGCAAGAAAAAAATACAGATTTGTGAATCGTATATTTTTAGCCGACGGCGACGCACTTATAATGAAGATGAAGGATTTAACATTAATCTTGGACTTTATTAAAAAGACTTTTCCCGAATGTGAACGTGTCGCAACTTACGCCTCACCGAGAAGTGTAATTCTTAAAACCGACGAAGAACTTAAAATTTTGTATGAAAAAGGGCTTTATATAGCGTATATCGGACTGGAATCCGGCAGTGACAAAGTTCTTAAGGACATAAACAAAGGCGAAACGGCGGATGAAATAGTAAACTGCGGTTTAAGACTTAAAAAAGCCGGCATCAAAGTTTCGGTTACCGCCATACTGGGGCTTGCCGGCAAATACGACTCCAAAGAACACGCCATAGCGACCGGAAAAGCGTTTTCACATATGAAACCCGACTATATAGGACTTCTCACCTTATTTGTAAGAGGAGACACCCCCATAAAAAGAGAAATCGAATCGGGCAGATTTAAAGTGCTTTCTCCCAAGGAAATCCTTGAAGAAACTCTACTCATTGTCAAAAATACGGATAGTGACGGCACGGTTATAAGGAGCAATCACGCCTCCAACTATATAAGTCTGAGAGGTACTTTAAATGCAGATAAAGAGCAGATGATAAAAGAGATGGAAGAAATCTTACAATCTGAAACCGATGAATACAAGGCTGAATTTTTACGCAGACTTTAAAAAACGGAGTAAAACATGAATATAATAAAAAAATTGTCATCCGAATTCAATTTAGCAACTTGGCAGGCGGAAAATGCCACAAAACTTATAGATGAAGGCAAAACCGTACCTTTTATAGCAAGATACCGCAAGGAAGCTACAGGAGAGATGTCGGACGAAGTTTTACGAAGTTTCGACGAAAGGCTTAAATATTTACGTAACCTTGAAGAACGAAAGGTGACGGTTAAAAATGCAATAGAAACTCAAGATAAACTGACCCCCGAAATTCTGATAGCAATAGAAAAAGCCGAAACGACAACCGAAGTTGAAGATATATACGAACCTTTCAAACAAAAACGCAAAACACGAGCAAGCGTAGCTATAAGCAGAGGACTGGAACCTTTAGCCGACATAATTTTTCTCGGAATGGAAGATTTCACAAAAGCGTCGGAAAAATTTATAAATCCGGATAATGAAATAAATACAACAGAAGAGGCGATAGCGGGAGCTTGCGACATCATTGCCGAAAGAATCTCAGACGACTTTGAGCTTAAAAAACATTTAAGAAAAGAAGTTTTTGAAAAAAGTATCCTCAAAACCGCAATAAAAAAAGATGCGGAGCAAAAAGAAAATTACAAAACTTATTCCATGTACTTTCAATACCGTGAAACAGCATCTAAAATTCCGTCGCATAGAGTACTTGCAATAAATAGGGCGGAAAAAGAGGAAATCCTCAAAGTGTCTTTCGTCCACCCGGATGAAAGTATATTTTGTATGACTGAAAAAACCGTAAAAATAACGCCGAAAAATTCAATAATAATGGAAAAAATCATAACGGACAGTTTAAAACGTTTGATTTTACCGTCACTTGAAAGAGAACTCAGATCCCATATAACCGAAGAAGCTGAAAATCGTGCAATAGACGTATTCGGCAAAAATTTAAAAAAACTGCTCTTGCAAGGCGTATTACCGGATAAAACCATACTCGGTTGGGATCCGGCATTTAGAACCGGATGCAAACTTGCGGTAATCGACAAAACCGGCAAAGTTCTCGCAACCGACACCGTCTATCCTACCGCTCCGCAATTTAAAGTTGATGAAACGGAAGAAAAAGTACTCAAACTCATTGACAAATACAAAATAGACGTAATTGCGATAGGCAACGGCACGGCATCGAGAGAATCGGAACAAATCGCAAGCGCTATAATAAAAAAAGCCTCACGTGATGTACGATACATAATAGTAAGTGAGGCGGGCGCATCGGTTTATTCGGCGTCCGAAACCGGCACGGAGGAATTTCCGGATATGAACGTATCTTTAAGAGGAGCGGTATCAATTGCACGAAGACTGTCCGACCCGCTCGCCGAACTTGTAAAAATCTCACCTGAACATATCGGCGTAGGACAATATCAACACGATGTCAATCAAACAAGACTTAAAGAAGTCTTAAAAGGTGTGGTTGAAGATGCGGTAAATACTGCGGGAGTTAATTTAAACACTGCCTC
The DNA here is from genome assembly GCA_947254385.1 of uncultured Filifactor sp. GTDB lineage: Bacteria > Bacillota > Clostridia > Peptostreptococcales > Filifactoraceae > CAMYCP01. The sequence goes on from CAMYCP010000017.1 coordinate 7,170, forward strand.
ATATTCGCTTTTAAGCTACGTATCGGGTATAACGCCGTCCATTGCAAAAAATATAATCACTTACAGAGAAGAGACGGGAGCTTTTAAAAACAGAAAACAACTCCTAAAGGTAAAACGTCTCGGCCCGATGGCGTTTGAGCAATGCGCCGGATTTTTAAGAATACATGACGGTGATGAAATCCTCGACGATACAATGGTACACCCTGAAAGCTACGAAAAAACATACGAATTTTTAAATGCGGTCGGACTTTCAGCCGATGAAATCAAAAACGATAGAAAAAACGCCGTCTCAATTTTGAATAAAACAGACCTTAAAAGTATGGCAAGTACTTTAAACATAGGAATTTTAACATTGAAAGATATAAGAAAAGAACTTGAAAATCCCGGGCGTGACGTGAGAGAAAACCGCAACATCGTGGAATTTAAAACGGAAATCATGAAATTATCCGATCTTAAATTAGATATGAAACTTAAAGGCACGGTCAGAAACGTCACCGATTTTGGAGCATTTGTCGATATAGGTTTAAAAAATGACGGACTGGTACACATATCCGAACTTAGCGACAAATACGTTAAAGACCCGATGAGCGTCGTGTCGGTAGGTGATACGGTAGACGTAAGGGTTATAAAGATAGATGAAGAGAGAGGCAAAGTTGCGCTTTCCATGCGCAAAATATAAAATTTTCCCATAAAAACGGCTTAAAAAATATTTAAAATCCTGTTATTTGGTTACTGTTCAGCCGATACAACAAATACAATCCATTTATTTGTATGTTGTATAAAATTAAAAGTCATCATAACAACAAAATACTGAAATTACAATATTTTGATTTTTTAAATAAAGGCTGAACAGTAACTTATTTTTAAAAAAACTTACATAATTGTATTGATTTACCGTTATCTTGACTTTTTCGTAAAAAGAAATTCCAATTTAGTTGGAAAGTTAAATTTTCTAACTTAGGAGGTGCAGATATGTTAGTTGAATTAAAAGCAAAATCACAAGTAACTATCCCGAAGGATATCGTTGTCTCCATGGATTTAAATCAAGGCGATCAATTTGAAGTCAAAGAAGAAAATGGAAAAATTGTACTTATTCCCGTAGTAATATATCCTGTAAATGTAATAAAAAATTTAAAAAAATTCAGTTTTAGAAATTAAAGAATCAATAAAAACCGGCAAGCAACCGGTTTTTGACTCCATCGATTCTCTGTTTGAGGAACCGGATCAATAATGTCTTTTAAAATCACTTATTCCAAAGCATTATAAAAAGCTTTCTCCTGTTGAAAAAAACAAACAAAGCAGAAAATAAAACTTTTTATTGAAGATCCTGCCCATCCGTCTTTACGTACAAAAAAAATTCAAGGAGCTGATATTTGGGAATTTTCCGTCAATACGGCTAAAGATTCAAAAGGCTCCTCCCACCACCTAAAGGTAGTGGGAGGAGCCTATGGCAAACGAAAGGATTTAATTTATGAAAATCACCGCTTTATCTGAAAACACTTGCTTAAATGATTCCATGGCCGTTGAACACGGCTTGAGTTTATATATTGAAACGAACGACAAAAAAATTTTATTTGACTCAGGTTGCAGCTCCATATTTTACGAAAATGCGATTAAAACCGGCATAGATTTATCAAAAGTTGATTTTGCCGTAGTTTCACACGGACACAATGACCACGGTGGTGGAATATCCAAATTTTTAAGCATAAATGATACTGCCGATGTATATATATCGGAAAATGCGTTTAAAGACTTTTTTTCCATACGTGAAGAAAATCCGATATATATAGGATTAGATAAAACCCTCTTAAAATCAAACAGAATAAAAAAATTGAAGACGGATACAACTTTATTTGACGGAATAAAAATCATATCCGAAATTAACTTGAAATATCCTAAACCTATTAGTAATTCAAACCTATATGTAAAAATTGATGATAAATTCGTACATGACAATTTCAACCACGAGCAAAGCCTTTTGATAACCGAAAACGGCAAAACCGTATTATTTGCAGGCTGTTCACACAACGGAATATTGAATATAACGAAATCGCTCGATGCGGATTTTGTAATAGGCGGCTTTCATATGTTAAACCTCACGGAAGAAACTCATGACGGAGTAAGAGAACTTAATTTTCTAGCGTCCGGACTGCTAAAAAATAAAGCCATTTACTACACTTGCCATTGCACGGGGCTTTTTGCATACAATTATCTTAAAAAAATAATGAAAGACCGCCTTATGTATCTAAGTTGCGGCGAAACGTTGGAAATATAAACAGATATCTTAATTTTCTGCATATGAATAAATTGTTCCTTAAAAAAAATGCTGAATTTCAACGTTTTATTTTGTTGAATTCAGCATTTTTTGTAACCTATCAAATTAGCTTTTTTATAGAAAATATACAGAAGTCGTATTTTATACTATTATCTAATAGAAATATCATTTAATTTATTACATAGAACACTTCGGACATCGTTTTGAACTGAGCGGGTGCAGAAAGCCTTACTAAAGCATTACAACATTAATGATTTTTCTATCAGGTTTTTATTAATAAATCTCTATTATATCACCGACTTGAATTTCCGGCTTTTCACCGGAAAGGGCAATCTGCCCCGGCAAAAGTTCGTCCGTTTTATTAAATACGAAAGTACAGTGTCCCAGTTTTTTTAAACTTTCGTATGCGCTCTCTCCTACATCTATGACCTTATATTTATAAGAACCTATGGTCAAAATATCATTCGGCAAAATTTCAGAATTTATACATCGGACTTTTATTTCAGCTGATATGTCTTTTAAGGTTTCATCCGCCGTTTTTGAAAATACTATAAGCATATCTTCTTTTAAAAAATCACTCACGGAATTTCCGATGCTTGTGATTTTTGCACAAAATTTTGTCATAAATTCTCCTTACGAAAACATTCCTGCGCTTAAAAAGTATGCGATTATAACGGAAAGCGGCCCCGTTATCAAACGTGAAAACAAGATTGCCGGAATGCCTATTTCTACCGTTTCACTGCTCGCTTCCCCCAAACTCAGCCCTACGGGAATAAAATCGCATCCCACCTGTCCGTCTATTGCAAACAATGCCGGAAGAGCATATGCGGGCGGAATTGTACCTTTCCCGATTTCAACCCCTATAAGCACGCCCACTACCTGCGCAATTACCGCTCCGGGTCCCAAGACGGGAGACAAAACAGGAATACAGCATATAAGTGAAATAAGTATAAGCCCGGGCAGTGTCCCCGCCAGAGGAGAAACGGAATTTGCAAGAAAATTTCCAACTCCGGTTTTTACTATTATCCCGACTATAAGGCTCACAAACGCCATAAACGGCAATATATTTTTGATTGTCGTATCTATTGCATCCCGACCCGCCTGATAAAATTTAGCTATAACACCGCCAACGCTTTTACCTATTCTGCTTAAAAAAGCAAATTTTTGACCTTGCGGTTCAAAAACCGTATCGACCTTTTTTTCTTCTTTTACTTCTGAACTAGTTATAACTTCTATACAATTTTTTGACACGTCCGACACATATAAATCCTCAGTGATATATTGTGCCAGAGGACCGGTCTTGCCGCCGGGCAATAAATTCACCGTAAATATACCCTTCTTCGGATATACCCCGCAACGTGCCGTACCGCCGCAATCTATCACGACCAGTGCGATTTCATCGTCCGGAACCGCTTTTTTAAATCCGTCTACCGCAATCCCTCCGGTCATGTCGGCTATGTATTGTGCTACAGGATCTATTCCTCCGCCGGTCACGGATACGATTTTATTTTTTTTGTCGGTTAAATTAATTGTCAAAGGCCCGCCGAAGCCCCTTTGTCCTTTTTCGATTTTTATACTTTTATACATATTCAATTCTCCTTTTTAACTGCCGATTTCATCATAATTGCAGTTATTTTTTCGGTTAAGATGCCGCGAATGAATATCACGATAAGTCCCGATATAAAATATCTCACGGCGAGATCTCCCGTACTGTAGCCGAGTTTTTCAACTCCCTGAGCTATCCCCAAAAACACAAAAAGCTCCGCACTGTTGGCATGGGGAAAAAGCCCCGTTATCGGATGACAAAACGACACCGCCGCATCATAAAAAGCGGGTTTATACTTTTCGTCCAAAAATCTGCCGAAAGTGTATGCCATGGGATTAGTCAGAAAAAAGAGTGATAGCAAGGGAAACAAAGTGTATCTCGTGATAAAATTGCCGGACGCTTTTTTCGCCATGGCATTCACCTTATCTTCCCCCACTATTTCCACAATAGCATTTACCGCCGTAATCAGAATAATAAGTGTCGGGAGTATACCGTTAACCATACCGATAAAATTCTCTCCGCCTGCCTGAAACAAAGAAATAAAACCCTCCGCACATTTTGCCGCAAATTTCATAAAACCCTCCTGAAAATTTATTTTTATTGTTTCTTCCCATTTAATACATTAAAGGGAGCATTATAACATAGTTATCAATCTTTAGAAATCCGCCAAAAAATCGTTATACAGGTGTTTTTTCCATATTGTCTATTGCATTTAAAACCGCTCTGTCGGTAATTTTTCTACTTGAAACAAGTTTTAATTTAAGTTCTTTTATATCGAAAATGTCGGTATTATAATCTTTAAACCGACAAAACACGCTTGAGCCGTGCATAATTTTAATTTTGATTATTCTGTTATCATTATGGCAGACCAAGGCTACCGCTCCTTTGGAAAAGAGGGCTTTTTGTATACCCATATGCACTTTCCCATAAGGCTTAAGCAGTTTCACCTCATTCATCAATGCTTTTATCTGCAAATACGACAAAAAATATTGTACCAACAAAACTGAAACTAAAAGAATTGCTGCGAAAACCATAAAAACCCCTTTTTTGACAACTTAAAAACTTATTTTTCAAAAAACAACATATTGATTTTACAATATTTTTAATTCATTTTTTGATTTTTATCAGTTTTTGGATGTTCCTTTCATCTTGTTTATGTAGTCTATGATTTCACGTGCCGCATCTTGAGTTGTTATAAGAGAGTTTACATATCCGCCGTGAATTGCGGCAATTATCGCCTCCGTCTTTTCTTCACCCCCCGCAATGGCTACCTTGTATTTTAACGTTTTGAGTTTATTTAAATCCACGCCGAAAATCTTTTTGTTGAAAGAAAACGAGCTTGCATCCCCGTTTTTATCCAGCAATCTTAAGCAAATATCGGCAACCGCATTTTTTTCCATTATTTCATTTTTAGAATTTTCATCAAAATAGCCTATCATTTTCATTGTAGAAAATTTGGAAGACGGATTTCCTATTCCGAATACGATTATGTCCGAATTTTCAGCCGTTTTTACGGCATCCGAAATTTCTTTTTCGTTCATCAGCATATGCCTAAGATTGTCATTTACCACGGCGGGAGCATTAAGCAATACAGGAGCGGCGTTTAAGTGTTCGGCGTAGTCCATAACTATTTGATTCGGGTGAAGTCGTGCTTCTATCTGCCCGATACCACCGACCAGTGAGGCAACTTTCACATTTTCGGCTTTTTGTTTTAAAAACTGAGCGACACTTTTGACGGAAGTCCCGAGAGATACCCCTATCGTATAACCGTCTTTTATTATATCGCTCAAATAATCCGATGCGGCTACACCTAAATTTTGCAGTGTTTCATTTTGCCTTACACCCTTGCTAACTATCGAAACTTTCAGCAAAGAAAAGAAACTTTTAATTACTTCTTCTTCCTCTTTAAATTTTTCTCTGCTGATGAGTGCATTACGGTTCACTGAAATATAAACTATCCCGGTATCCCTCCCCTCTTTTAACATTCGACAAACACTTGCAGGTGAAACTTTAAGCATCTTAGATATCACAGATTGACTTAAATTTTCTTCATAGTGCAGTATGCAACACTTTGTTATTAAAGCAGGATTATCTATTAATTTACGCATCCAATCCCCTCTATGGAAATAAATTTCTATTACTTTGATTCTGTCAGCCTTTTATATTATAGTTGTTTTTTAAGTTTTGTCAAACAATATATAAAAAACCGTATATGGAAATAATTTTAGAAAATTATTTCTATATACGGTTTTGGATAAGACGAATTATGAAATAAACATAAAATTTTTCATCAAGATTTATAAAAGCTATAATATCTGTCTCTTATACACATCTCCGAGCCCACGAGACTCCTGAGCATC
>CAMYCP010000018.1 GCA_947254385.1 uncultured Filifactor sp.
AACCGATACTTTTTATATAAGATATATCTATAAGCGCTTCTACCTCAATCGGCATTTCACCGAAACGGTCGCAAAGTTCTTCTTTCACGTCTTCATAGTCTTCCTTGTTTTCCACGGATGCAATTTTTTTGTACACTTCTATCTTATCCACTTCATTTGAAATGTAGCTATAGGGGATGTAGGCGTTGACGTTAAGTTTAATTTCGGTTTCTATCTTTTCTTCGATTTTTTCACCTTTGAGGCGTTTAATTTCAGTTTCGAGCATTTTTAAGTACAAGCCATATCCCACGTCCGCCATGTGTCCGGACTGCCTTTCTCCCAAAAGGTTACCCGCACCTCGTATTTCAAGGTCACGCATTGCAACTTTAAAGCCGGAGCCGAATTCGGTAAATTCTTTGATTGCCTTGAGGCGTTTTTCGGAGATTTCACTTAAAACTTTATCTTTTTCATATAAAAAATAAGCGTATCCTTGTCTGTCGGATCTTCCGACACGGCCTCTAAGCTGATAAAGTTGTGACAGTCCCATTTTGTCGGCGTCATAGACTATCATGGTGTTGGCGTTTCTTATATCCATTCCGGTTTCTATAATGGTAGTGCAGAGAAGTATGTCGGATTTTTTTTCGTAAAAGTCGCTCATAACTTTTTCCAGTTGTCTGGACGACATTCTGCCGTGTCCTATGGCAATTGATGTTTCAGGTAAAATTTCCTGAAGTTTGAGATACATTTTGGATATCGTTTCAATGCGATTGTATAAAAAAAACACCTGTCCGCCGCGTTTCAGTTCACGTTTTACGGCATCTTCAATTATTTCATCTCTGTTTTCCGCAACGTACGTCCTTATCGGCAGGCGGTCTTTAGGGGGCGTGTTTAAGATACTCATATCACGTATACCGCTTAAAGAGATGTGTAATGTTCGGGGTATAGGGGTTGCGGAAAGCGTCAACACATCGACATTGACGCAAAGTTGTTTGAGTTTTTCTTTTTGTTTGACGCCAAAACGTTGTTCTTCGTCCACGACTACCAGCCCCAAATCATGAAACGCCATTCGTTTGGATAAAATCCTATGAGTGCCGACAACTATATCTATAAGTCCTTTTTTCAGTTTTTTAAATATTTCATCCGCTTCCGCCGTTGTTTGAAATCTGCTGAGCATGGCAATTTTTAAAGGGTAGTTTTTAAAGCGCTCTTTCATCGTAAGATAATGTTGTTGCACAAGTATCGTGGTCGGCGCTAAAAAAGCGCACTGTTTGGAGTCCATGCACGCTTTAAACATAGCACGAAGCGCAACTTCCGTCTTGCCGTAGCCGACATCACCGCAGAGGAGCCTGTCCATAACTTTTTCACTTTCCATATCGGCTTTTATTTCCTCAATGGCTTTTTTTTGGTCGGGCGTTTCTTCAAATGGAAAATCATTTTCAAATTCCGCCTGCCACGGCGTATCCTTACGATAGGCATAACCTTTTTCTTTGCGCCTTTTGGCGTAAAGTTCGACTATATCTTTCGCAACCTCCGCTATGATTTTTTTTGCTCCGGATTTGGTCTTTTTCCATGCACCGCCGCCTAAGTTACTTAAGGCTTCACCATCCATCGAGCCGATATATTTTTGTATCTTGTCCATCTGTTCAAGCGGAAGATACACGGCGTCACCCTCAGCGTACACGAGGCGGATATAATCTTTTTTTACGCCGTCAAATTCTTTTTGTTCAATGTCGGTAAATCTTCCTATACCGTATACTTCATGTACAACTATGTCGCCCTTTTTAAGTTCGATAAAATTTTCTATTTTTTTTGTATTGTAAGTTTTCGTTTTTTTGCGAGTTTCAACTTTCATTTTACGGAAAATCGAGCTTTCGCCGAAAACTGCAATTTTGTCGGACGAAGAGAGATATCCGCCGTCTATGTTGCAAGTTTCGATATAAATTCCGCATTTTTTAAAGTTATATCTGTTTTTGTTTTTAAATACGGGCAAATTTTTAGATGTCGCTATGTCACATATATCTGAAAATATCAACGGATTTTGAGATGCAAGTATTATACGGTAGTTTTCATCATAAAGGTATTCAAGTTCACTGATAAAATCGGGAATACGTCCGTTGTATACATCATTTTCCCTGGAGTCTTCACGTATATATGTTTTGTATTTAAAGGTACGCAGTGTCTTTGGAAAAAACATGAACATCACGGTATCAAATTCCTGTAAATTATAAAAAATCTTATCCTTGTCGTGAAATATATTATTTTTTGATTTTATTGCGTTGCCCCGTGCGAGCGCATCTTTAAAATCATCTTTAAAAGACACGATTTTACTTTCAAGTTCATCCGAAAATTTGTCAATTTCACTTATAAATACCGTGCCGGAATCAATGTAATCCAGTATCGAAGAGACTTTATCCGGATAAAGCAGGTTTATATATTTTTCCATACCGTTAAAATAAGTGCCTGAAGATATGAAGTTTAGTTCTTCTTTTACATCGTCCGACAAGGTGTCGTCATTTATATATTTTTCAATTTTTTTTAAATATTTTTTATCCTCCGGATAAATGAGCGGGAGCGCCGGCAAAATATCCATCTCATCAATATTTTTTACCGACTTTTGGCTGAACGTGTCAAACAGTCTCAAAGATTCTATTTTATCGTCAAAAAATTCAATTCTTAAAGGCAAGTCGGACGAGGGGGAAAATATATCGAAAATTCCGCCTCTTACGGCAAACTGTCCTTTTCCCTCAACTTTGTATTCCCTTGTGTATCCGCCTTTAATAAGTTTTGCGACGAGTTCTTCCATTTTAAAGGTAGCGTCTTTTTTAAGACTTATTTTGCATTTTAAAAGTATTTCAGGGGAAAGATATGGCATGAGAAGCGTTTTCGGTTCTAAAATTACCGCATCATAGCGCTTTTCATAAAGTTTGAATAAATTTAATACCGTTTCGGATTTTACACTTCTATCTCCTGCATCCACCAAAAAAAATTTTATTTCTTCCGCCTTGGGAAACACTACATCATATCCAAAGTCGGTCAAAGATTTTTCCCACATTTCCCCGTCCGAAACGTTGGATATTATTATTAATTTTTGTTTTCTTTTTTTGATGTAGTAATCGGCAAACAGGTGTTTCTGTAACGGAAGATAACCCGTAACCAATACGGGGCTCTCTTTATTTATCAAAGCTGTAAGTATTTTGCCGGCGCTTTCCGCTCCGTCTAAAAATAAACTCATTTAAAACCTCTATATAATCAAATTGTTTTCATATAAATCGAATTATTACTAAAACCCGATAGAAAAATTATTAATCTTATAGACTTTCCACACTTATTTCACTCAAAATGACACCCGAAGTGTTCGATGTAATAAATTATAACTTTTCAATCAAAATTAGCCGGAAAGTGCTTTTTAATGACTGTGGCAATCCGTAAAACTCTAAAATTACAGTCACGATAAATTAAATGATGTTTCTATTAGATGATAGTAATAAATTATCCGTTGTATTTATTCATGGCGGAATCTATCCCGTTCAGTATCATTTCTTCCACAGCATCGGCGCATTTTTCCATAGCCTCCGCTACAATCGGAATTTCTGCCTTGGAAAAATCCGATATTACAAAATCGGCAAGATTTCCTACGGGGTGATCGCTTTTTATTCCTATTCTAAAACGTGCAAAGTCATCTTTACCGTACATATATATTATATTTCTCATGCCGTTGTGCGTACCTGCCGAGCCTTGTTTTCTTATGCGGATATGCCCTACGGGCAGATCCACGTCGTCATATATTACTGAAAGGTCTTGGCTTTTCGCTTTGTAAAAATTCATTATCGCCTGTACGCTTTCACCGCTTAAATTCATGTAAGTTTCAGGTTTTACGAGCAGTATTTTTTTTGAATGAATAGTGCCTTCGCCGATTAAGGCCTTAAATTTCGATTTTTTAAATTTTATGTCGTGCCTTTTAGCCAAGACGTTTACCGTGATAAATCCCGCATTGTGGCGTGTGCGGGCATATTTGTCTCCGGGATTTCCGAGACCTGTTATTATATACATAGTTTTCTTCCTTTGCAAGCAAACAGGAGCTAATTTCTTAGCTCCAAATTTATCATATTTTAACGATACGTATAGCACGAGTTATTATTTCATCTATACGTTCGTATTTTTCCATAAGAGAGAGTACTCCGATGAGCGTCTCAAATCCGGTAGCATAACGATATTCAACAGGTGAGGCGTTTTTCGGTGCAAGCGAGTGAGCGTTGCGCCCTTTTTTTATCCAATTTATTTCTTCTTCTGAAAAAAAGTTTTCGTCCATAAGAGTATGCACCACGTTCGCTTGACTTGACGCTTTGGCGAACGCCACGGCTTTTTTATGAATAGTTGCTATTTTGTCGGATGGATAAGTTTCTATTATATGTTCCCTTATTTTCACATCGTACACGCTGTCTCCCAAAAATGCAAGACTTATCGGGCTTAAGGCGTGTACAAGCAACAAACGGGCGTTTAATTTTTCATTGTCCAAGTTGTTCCTCTGCTCGTGTCTTTAAGTTCTATTCCTTTTGCCAAAAGTTGATCACGAATTTCGTCGGCTGTTTTATAGTCTTTATTTTTTTTAGCCTCCGCTCGTTTTTCAATGAGTTCGTTTATTTCTTTTTCGTCCGTACCGGCATTTCTGTTTTTGGTAACTATGTTAAGTACTCCGGTAAGCTCGTTAAATAGTTTTAGAGAATTTTCGAGATATTCTCTACTTGAATTTTCATCGGTATAGGTATTTATGTCACGTGACAGGTCAAAAATCGCGGCTATTGCGTCGGCAGTGTTTAAATCGTCGTCCATGGCGGCTTTAAATTGTTCCCTATATCTCAAGTTTTGCGCTTGAAGTTCTTTTTCTTCAGCTTTTAAAGCGCCGGACGACTTGGAAAGATAAAATTCCAATTTTTCTTTAGCGTTATAAAGTCTGTCCAAAGCGTTTTTGGCGGCTTCCAAAAGTTCTTTGCTGAAATTTATCGGATTTCGATAGTGTGCATTCAAGAGGAAAAATCTTACAACTTCCAAGTCGATTTTTTCCGAAATTTCACGCACAGTGAAAAAGTTGCCTAGCGATTTGCTCATTTTCTTATTGTCGATGTTGATATACCCGTTATGCATCCAGTATTTCGCAAAAGTCTCGCCGGTAAAACCTTCACTTTGTGCAATTTCATTTTCGTGGTGCGGAAAAATCAAATCCTGCCCGCCACAATGGATGTCCAGCGTATCGCCCAGATATTTTCGGCTCATTACGGAACATTCTATATGCCAGCCGGGTCTACCTTCTCCCCAAGGAGACATCCAGCCCGGTTCGCCGGATTTTTTATTTTTCCAGAGAGCAAAATCGCTCGGGTGCTTTTTGCGTTCGTCCACGGATATGCGCGCACCGGCATCCAGATCGTCCAATTTTTGACCGGACAATTTGCCGTAGTCTTTAAAAGTGGTCGTATCATAGTACACGTCTCCTCCGATCTGATAGGCGTGCCCCTTGTCTATAAGCGCTTGTATAAAATTTATTATATCGTCCATACATTCGGTTACTCTCGGATGCACATCGGCGTGTTTTATCAAAAGACCGTCTGCATCTTTAAAGTATTCTTTGATATAGCGTTCAGCTATTTCATGTGCCGAAACGTTTTCTTCATTCGCTTTGTTTATTATCTTATCGTCGACATCGGTGAAATTTTGAACGAATTTTACATCATAACCTATATATTCCAGATATCTTCTGAGCACGTCAAAAATCACGAACGGGCGGGCATTTCCGATATGAAAATAATTGTATACGGTAGGCCCGCACGAATATATTTTTACTTTGTCCGGATTTTGAGGGATAAATTCTTCTTTTTTACCGCTCATGGTATTATAAATTTTCAAAGGTTTCTCCTTATAATTTTTCAGTTGTGAGGAACTTTTTGACCGTTCAGTTTGACAATTTTGGCAGGTATTCCGACTGCGGTGGCGTTGGCGGGCAAATCATGCAGCACTACGGCGTTTGCACCGACTTTGGTATTTTCTCCTATGGTTATGGGACCAAGCACCTTGACACCGGATGAAAGATAGACGTTATTTTTAATCGTGGGGTGACGCTTGCCTTTGTCCTTTCCCGTACCGCCTAATGTAACTTCATGAAATAAAGTTACATCATCGCCTATTTCAGTCGTTTCCCCGATTACTATACTCATTCCGTGATCTATAAACAGTCTCTTGCCGATTACCGCTCCGGGGTGAATTTCTATCCCCGTGAAGAATCTCGTAACTTGAGAAATAAATCTCGCCAAAAAATACAGATGTTTACAGTACAAAAAATGCGCTATGCGATGCATGAATATGGCGTGCAGTCCCGGTGTATTTATAATCAAACTCAAAGTTGTAGTTGCCGCCGGATCTTTTTCCTTGTATGTTTTTATGATATCACAAAAACTTTGATATAAATTCATTTTTTCAGATTTTTCCGGATAATATGTTCTGTTTGTTTTTTCCATATATTTCCTTTCCAAGACGAAATTGAAACAATCGTCTTATATTAACCGTTCATCAAACGGTATAGGTTTCAATCATGGACATCTCTAAAAATTTTAAACATTGTAAAATCAATATTTTATTTTTCAAGAATAAATTTTTTAGAGGTTATCTTATATAAAAACGGAAATTTTTAAACATTCGTAAAAAATACATTTTCACACAAAGATTAGGTTTAAAATTCATAAAGTTTTGTGGAAAGATATCGTTCACCGTTGTCGGGAATTATGCAAAGCGTAGTGGAATTTTTATTTAATTTTGCCGTTTCAAGCGCCGCAAATAACGCCGCCCCTCCAGAAAAGCCCAAAAGTATCCCGTTTGTCACGGCGCAATTTCTTGCCGTATCTATCGCATCTTCATCGGATACGGGAATGATACGATCTATCATATTCATATCGGTCGTTTTAGGGATAAATCCCGCACCTATCCCCATGAGAGTATGCGCTCCCGCTTTTTTCCCCGAAAGTACGGCGCTGTTTAAAGGTTCAACCGCTATCGACGTAAGATTATAAACTTCTTTAAGGCGTTTTGAAACTCCGGAAAGCGTCCCGCCCGTGCCGACACCTGCTACCAGATTGTCAAGGTCTTTAAAATCTTCAATTATCTCTTCTGCGGTAGTAAAGTAATGCGCCGCAGGATTGTCCGGATTCTCAAACTGTCTCAGCATAATGTGATGCGGTTTTCCGGCGAGTTCTTCCGCTTTTTCAATCGAACCTTGCATACCTTTATCCGCAGGAGTCAATACGATTTTTGCGCCGTAGGCTTGCAAAATGCGTTTGCGTTCCATACTCATAGATTCGGGCATTACAAAAATACTGTTGTAGCCTTTACACGCACACACCATTGCCATACCTATACCTGTATTGCCGCTGGTAGGTTCTACCAAAGTATCGCCCTTTTTCAAAACCCCGCTTTTTTCCATTTTTTCTATTATATATGCGCCGATTCGATCTTTTGCCGAACCTCCGGGATTAAAAAATTCGAGCTTTGCATATACAGTTCCCCGATTTTCTTCATCGAAACCGTGTATTTTCACAACGGGAGTTTTACCTATAGTTTGAATAATATTTTCGTATAACATTATATATCCCTCTTTCAATAAAAATAATATTTTTTTGCAATAAAAAAATCCGACAAAACGTCGGACGACAAATAGACACTAACGTTTATAAAAAATAAACGTCAATAAAAATATCCATAAAATTACAGGTCGCGACTTTTCATCATAAACGGCACAAAATAAATTTTAACGAAAAATTGCGACAACACATAGCACGACCACCCTTTTCACATAAATAAATATCACTTTCATAGAAAGTAACACAAATGTTAAAAAATGTCAAGCAAACGGCGATAAAGTTTTCCGATTTCAAAAAAAAATATGCATTTGCTATTGAAATTTATATTTCATAAAAAATACGTTTGCCTTATTTATTCTGATTTACGAATTTTAATGATTATGGTAAAATAGTTTTATTTATATAGAAAGACGAGGAGCTTATGAAAAAAATAGGTGTAGGTTTAATCGGTATGGGTACGGTCGGATCGGGAACGGCAAAAATTCTAATTGAAAATGCTGAAGAGATTTCCTTGCGTACCGGCTTAGAAATAGAATTAAAAAAAATAGCCGTGAGAGACAAAACCAAACCGAGATATGACGGCGTGCAAAGTTTCATAATCACGGACGATGCCGAAGAAGTCGTAAATGATGAAAACATAGATATAGTCGTTGAAGTTATGGGCGGTACAATCTTAGCCAAGAGATATATAAAAGCGGCTTTCAGAAATAAAAAAAGTGTCGTCACGGCAAATAAAGATTTGCTTGCCCTCTATATAAAAGAACTGTTCGACGATTCATTTAACAGAGGCTGCCATTTCGGCTATGAAGCGGCGGTTGCGGGAGCCGTTCCGATACTGCGTGCAATAAATACATCCTTTAAAGCCGACAACATAAGTGAAATAACAGGCATAGTAAACGGCACAACAAACTATATCCTTACAAAGATGAAATACGACGGCATGGATTTTAAAACGGCACTTAAAGAGGCGCAAGACTTAGGATATGCCGAGACGGATCCGACTTCCGACATAGAAGGCATAGACGCCGCAAGAAAAGCCGCCGTCCTCTCCTCTCTAGCTTTTCATTCACCGGTGGTTTTAGGTGATGTGTATGTAGAAGGCATAACAAACATAACGCCTGAAGACATATATATCGCATCCAAACTCAATCACACCATAAAGCTATGCGCAAATTTGAAAGAAACGCAGGACGGCATAGAATCGGCAGTTTATCCGCTACTTATAGCAAACGATGATTTTATAGGTAAAGTTGAAAACTCCTTTAACGGCATATTTTTACATTCCGATTATGCGGGAGAATGTTTTATGTACGGAAAAGGTGCCGGAGAACTTCCGACCGCATCGGCTATAGTTTCGGATATCATCGAAATAGCTCAAAAAATTGCATATGAAGACAAAGTAAAAAGATCGGCCGTATTTTATAAAAATAAAAAAGTCTTAAAAATAGAAGACACGGTAAACGGTTGGCTAATCAGGGCGGAAAACGACATAAGCGACTTTTTGAATGAAAACGGCATAAAGAATATAAAACTTTTGGGTACGGAAAAAATAGTTGCCGTGTACCCGATAAAACAAAGTACGCTTTTTGAAACGCTCAATAAATTTAACGGAAAAATAACATCCAAGATAAGAGTAAAAGGAGATTTATTATGGAATGGAAAGGCCTTTTAAGAACATATAAAAAGTATTTACCGATAAACGAAAAAACCCCTATGATAACAATGCTTGAAGGAAACACTCCGCTCGTTAGAAGTGTCATGATAGCTCAGGATTTGGATTTGGATTTATATTTTAAATATGAAGGATTAAATCCGACCGGTTCTTTTAAAGACAGAGGTATGGTTATGGCGGTAGCTAAAGCCATGGAGGCGGGGTCAAAAACAATAATGTGCGCATCCACAGGTAACACGTCGGCATCCGCCGCGGCATACGCCGCACGTTGCGGACTTAAATGTATAGTCTTGGTTCCAAGCGGCAACATTGCTATGGGAAAACTTGCACAGGCTTTAATCTACGGTGCTGAAGTAATCGCTGTAGACGGTAACTTTGACAATGCGCTGGAAATTGTACGCAAAATTACCTCATCTCACCCGATAACCCTCGTAAACTCCGTGAATCCGTTTCGCATAGAAGGACAAAAGACCGGAGCTTACGAAATCTCGGATCGTTTCGGTAACGCTCCCGATTATTTGGCAATACCCGTAGGCAATGCCGGCAACATCACAGCTTACTGGGCGGGATTTAAAGATTATCACCGTGACGGTAAAAATGAAAATCTGCCAAAAATGCTGGGCTTTCAAGCAGAAGGCGCATCGCCGATAGTTGCGGGACATATATTTGAAAATCCTCAAACGATAGCCACGGCTATAAAAATCGGTAACCCTGCAAGCTGGAAAAAAGCGGAAACGGCATTGAATGAATCCAAAGGAAATATTGACAGTGTAACGGACGATGAAATTTTAGAGGCGTATAAAATGTTGGCGTCAAGAGAAGGTGTATTTGCCGAACCTGCATCGTGTGCATCGCTTGCCGGAGTTTTAAAACTTCATAAAAAAGGATTTTTCAAAAAAGGTGATCGCGTCGTATGCGTGCTTACCGGAAATGGCTTAAAAGATCCTTCAATTGCACTCTCACAAATTGAAGAACCTCATAAAATACCGGCAACTGAAGATGCCGTACTTTCAAAAATATACGGATAGGTGATAAAATGATACACATACAAGTCCCCGCCACGACCGCCAACTTGGGTCCGGGATTCGACATACTCGGCATGGCGCTGGGATTATACAACCACATATACATGGAAGAGAGGGAAAGCGGACTTAAAATTGAAGTATCCGGAGAAGGCAGTGAAAACATTCCTCTCGATGAAACCAACCTCGCATATCAAGCCATGAAACGCACCTTGGAACTTACAAACAAGACATTAAGCGGAGTATATATAAAAATACACAATGAAATTCCGATAGAACGAGGGCTTGGAAGCAGCGCCGCCGTTATTTCGGGTGCAATAATGGCAACAAATATCTTAATAGGCAGCCCCTTAAATAAAAAAGAACTGTTAAACCTTGCAACTCAAATTGAAGGACATCCCGACAACGTAGCGGCGGCAATACACGGAGGGATTGTAGCAAGCGTGGTATATGAAGGTAAAGTCATAAGCAGACGGCTACAACCGCCGGCAAAATTTTACGCCGTAACATTCATTCCGGACATACCTTTAAGCACAAAAAAATCACGTGAGGCGCTTCCCAAAACCATAAATCTTGAAGATGCGATATTTAACATGAGCAGGCTCTCTCTTTTGATAGTGGCGTTTATGAATGCGGAAAGAAAACTCATAGGAGAAATGATGGAAGATCGAATTCATCAGCCGTATCGCCTAAAACTCATAAAAGGCTCGGAAGAAATATTTAAAGCCGCAAAAGCAAACGGCGCTTTAAGTGCCGTATTGTCGGGAGCGGGAAGTACACTCATAGCTTTTTCCGATGAAAAAAATAAAGAAAAAATAAAAAATGCAATGGAAACCGAGGCATTAAAACAAAACCTCCCGGGAATTGCAAAAATTTTGCTCCCCGTAGCGGGCGGAGCTAAAGAAATAAAAGAAAAATAAAACAGGAGACACAAATGAGTTTAATCGTACAAAAATACGGTGGCAGTTCACTTGCCGACGCAGACAAAATTAAAAACGTTGCACGTAAAATTCTTAAAACACGAGATGAGGGAAATCAAGTAATAGTAATAGTATCAGCCATGGGAGATACCACGGACGATCTTATAAGTCTGGCAAAA
Source organism: uncultured Filifactor sp. (assembly GCA_947254385.1). Lineage (GTDB taxonomy): Bacteria > Bacillota > Clostridia > Peptostreptococcales > Filifactoraceae > CAMYCP01. The sequence goes on from CAMYCP010000018.1 coordinate 11,395, forward strand.
AAAATATCACCCGTTCCGCCCAAAAGAGAACTGGATATGCTCCTTGCAACCGGAGAACAGGTATCAATTGCCCTCTTGGCAATGGCAATAGAAGAAATGGGAGGCAATGCCATATCTCTAACCGGACCTCAAGCGGGAATAAAAACGGATCAAATTTACAGTAAAGCTAAAATCGTGGACATAGTACCTACAAGACTTCACGAAGAACTTGAACACAATAAAATCGTAATTGTTGCGGGATTTCAGGGCATGAACGAAAACAACGACATCACAACCCTGGGCAGAGGCGGCTCCGACACCACGGCGGTCGCCATAGCGGCAGCAGTAAAAGCGGACAGATGTGACATATATACGGACGTAACCGGAGTATTTGCGGCAGACCCGAGGATTGTAGCCGACATAAAAAAAATACCCGTAATTTCATATGATGAAATGTTGGAACTTGCAATATGCGGTGCGGGAGTCCTGCAACCCCGTGCGGTGGAAGTTGCAAAAGTACACAAAGTAAAACTCGGAGTACTTTCCAGCTTTGTTGAAACGGAAGGCACAATCGTACAGGAGGTAACACGAATGGAAAAAGATGTGATAATTACCGGCATAGCTCACGACAAAGACGTAGTAAAACTTGCGGTGTTCGGCGTACCGGATGCTCCGGGAACGGCGGCAAAATTATTCAGTGAACTTGCCGAAAATAACATAAACATACAAATGATATTTCAAAGTGCGGAAGAACAAGGCATAAACGACATAGCCTTTACCGTAAACTCCGACGATGCCGTTTTGGCACTTGAAATATTAAAAAAATTCAAGACGCAAGTAGACGCTAAAGGCGTAATAATGAAAGATGAAATGGCACGTGTAAGCATCGTAGGTGCCGGAATGATAACACACCCCGGAGTTGCCGCACGTATGTTCGATATACTTGCAATTAACGGCATAAACCTTGAAATGATAAGCACATCCGAAATAAACGTATCCGTAATAATAAAAAGAGAAAAATGTGACCAAGCCGTTAAATTACTCGCAAAAGAATTTAAACTTATAAATGATTGATATGTAATAAATAAACTGTACGCCACATATAAAAACTGTATTTGTTACTACTTAAGCCTATCATAATTATAAAACTGTTAATTATAAAGATTTCAATGTCCATAGCTTTTTGTGCGTTATTTTTAAAAAATAGTATCAAGAAATCTCAGAATCTTTAGATTCGTGAGATGAATTGACACAATAAAAGTAGGGTAGGAACTACCCGAATCTACGCTTGTGAACTTTACGTAAGACGGTAGAGTAATCTTTTAGATTATGAAACGCTGTAGATGATGAAGCAAGAAGCACCTAACCTAAAGTTTCGTGTGTAGTTCACATAATTACTATGAAACTTCCCGGATTAGTTTCATTTATCGTGGTGCCCGAGGGCATGGGAGTTTAATATAAAAACGACAATATAGTAAACCCAAACAGTTTATGGCATTATTCAATTTGACGACGAAACAG
>CAMYCP010000019.1 GCA_947254385.1 uncultured Filifactor sp.
CAAAAATTTTATTTTTCGCTTTTAAGATCCTTTTAAGATTATTAAAACAACTTTATTGCCAAGTGTCCCATATAACAGGCGAGTAGAGAACAGGATAAATTTAAGAAAATATTTATTAAGGCGTTCAAAATATTGCCGCAATTAAATAAGGTTACAGTTTCATTGCTGAAAGTTGAAAAAGTAGTTAAAGCCCCTAAAAATCCTGTAATTAAAAGACATTTAAAATTATTCGACAAATCAAATTTAAGTATAATCTCCGTTAAAATACCTATCAAAAAACCTCCCGAAACATTTACTAAAAGAGTTGAGACAGGGATAAATGAAGATAAATTTGCAAATTTGTTTGACACGAAATATCTTAAAACGGCACCGAAAGCGCCACCTAGAGCTACATATATAAAACTCATATCTGCTACCTTTAAAAAGTTGATAAATATATAAAAAACCCTGCTATAACTATAACAGGGTAAAGTAAATGGAGCTATCGGCCGGATTTGAACCGGCGACCTGCTGATTACGAATCAGCTGCTCTACCACTGAGCCACGATAGCAAAACTTAATACGTTAGTTATTGTAACACGATATTATAGAAATTTGCAATAGCAAATATAAAATTTTTTTGTTAATAACTTAGGATAACTTCAATATTCTTGTATACGATATAAAAATAAACTTACTTAAATTAAAGAGTATATGTTATCGTTATTTTATAAGTAACGGCTGAAAAATCATATAAAAAACTTGTATTACAAAACACTCCCGCATTTTTTATGTATTTATGGATAAAAATATAGTATAATTAACATCTGAAAATTTTGTTTTTTAAAATAAAAAATTTAATTTCAAATTGTAAAAATCGTTATTTTAAAATTTTAAGGAAGTGATAGAATGTTTGTAGATAAAGCGGAAATAACCGTAAAGGCAGGCGACGGCGGAAACGGTGCTGTAGCTTTCAGGCGTGAACCTTATGTACCTGCAGGAGGCCCGTCGGGAGGTGACGGTGGAAACGGAGGGAATATAGTAATTGTCGCTGATATCGGTTTACGTACACTCATGGATTTTAAGATGCAAAAATCATATTTTGCAGAAAAAGGTGAAGACGGTAAGGGTTCTAAAATGTTCGGCAAGAGCGGTAAAGATTTAATTCTTAAAGTACCTGTAGGAACTATGGTATATGACTCAGATACCGGGGAACTTTTATTCGATCTCGATGAGGATAAAGCTGAATTTGTCGTAGCTCAAGGCGGACGGGGAGGGAAAGGTAATACTCACTTTAAAACCGCTACACGTCAAGCGCCGAGTTTTGCAAAAGTTGGTATGCCTGGGAAAAAACGAAATATCGTTTTGGAACTTAAAATGCTTGCAGATGTAGGACTTATAGGCTTTCCAAATGTCGGAAAATCCACATTTTTATCGGTCATAACCAAGGCAAATCCCAAAATAGCGAACTATCATTTTACTACATTATTTCCAAACCTCGGAGTATGTGTGCCTAAAAGCGGAGAAAGTTTTGTAGTTGCCGATATACCGGGGCTTATAGAGGGAGCGGGGGAAGGTGCGGGCTTAGGTCACGACTTTTTAAGACATATCGAACGTACCGGAATGCTTTTACATTTTGTCGATATATCTTCCGTTGAGGGAAGAGATCCGTACCAAGACTTTGTGACAGTAAATAATGAACTTACCACCTATAATATGGAACTTTCGCAAAAAAAACAGATAGTAATATGTAATAAAATTGATTTATTGCCGGATATGAAACCGTACAATGATTTTAAAAGTAAACTCAACAACTTGGGTTATGAAGTTATGCCGTTTTCATGCGTAACTAAAACCGGGATTTATGACATAATAAACAAAATTAGCGAATACTTATCCAAGCACCCGAGACATGAACTTTTTGATCAAATTAAACCGGTTAAAACGGTTAAGATTGCTGAAAATAAACCTTTATTTGAAATAGAAAAAGTTAACGGAGTTTACGAAGTTTCGGGTGATTCTGTAAAACGAATAATGTATTCGATAAATTTTGACGATATGGAATCTGTCGCATATTTTCAGAAAATAATGGATAAAAAAGGAATAATAGACGCTTTAAAAGAAAAAGGTCTAAAAGAGGGCGACACCGTGCGCATATATGATTATGAATTTGAGTATTTTAAATAAGGAGAAAAAATTGACGAGCAAAGAAAGAGCGTATCTAAGATCCGTATCTCACGATATGGAGAGCGTTGTAATAATAGGCAAGGACGGTATAACCGGCGAAATACTTAAATCGGCGGAGGATGCAATAAAAAAGAGAGAACTCATAAAATGTAAAATACTTCCAAGTGCGGATTTGGACATACATGAAACCGCCGACACAATAGCTCGTGAAATAAAAGCCGAAACGGTATTTACTATAGGCTCCAAATTCGTACTTTTTCGCCGTAAAACTAAAAATTCGGCGTTTAAAAAATTGAGTTGACATTTAAAAAGACTCATAATTAAGGCGTCGTTTTACATTATCAAGTAATTAAAAATTCACTTTAAAGCGAGGATATATATGGATATTGAAAATGCAAAATTGCAAGCGGAAAATTTGAGAAAAAAAATAAATGAAAATTCAATTAAATACTACAAAGAAGATAATCCTGCAATAAGTGATGCTGAATTTGATTCTATGATGAGAGAACTCATAGCGCTTGAAAATGAATTTCCTGAAATAAAAACGCCTGATTCTCCTACTGTAAAGGTAGGGGGAGAAATTTTGAGTGAATTTAAAACATACACTCATAAAAATCCGATGCTTTCACTTTCAAATGTCTTCAGTTTTGAAGAACTTAGAGATTTTGATCGAAAGGTAAGAGAAAGCGTTGCTGGAAAGGTACACTATGTGTTGGAGTTTAAAATAGACGGGCTTTCGGTTGCTCTGGTGTATGAAAACGGTATACTCAAAGTCGGTGCTACCCGCGGCAACGGGACGGTAGGCGAAGATGTGACGGCAAACGTAAAGACAATAAAGACGATTCCGCTTAAACTTAATCAAAATGTCGATATAACCGTGCGCGGAGAAGTTTACATGAGTAAGGCGGGATTTGACAAACTCAACGAAGAACAGGAAAATAAAGGACTTCCCGTATTTGCTAATCCGAGAAATGCGGCGGCAGGTTCTTTAAGACAGTTAAATTCAAAAATTACTGCAAAAAGGCCTTTGGATATTTTTGTATTCAATATAGAAAAATTTGAAGATAATCCCGACATATCGCATGAACAGGGGCTGTTGTATCTACAGAATCTGGGCTTTTCGATAATAAGCGAACATAAACGTTATGCGGATATAAATGATGTTGTAAAAGAGATCGAATACTGGACAGAACATAGATGGGAACTTCCTTTCGACATTGACGGCATGGTAATAAAAGTTGACGATATTTTGCAAAGACGCACTTTAGGGTATACCGCCAAATTTCCGAGGTGGGCGACGGCATACAAATTTCCGACCGTAAAGAAGGAAACCGTAATAGAAGACATAATAGTGCAAGTCGGCAGAACAGGTGCGATAACACCTACCGCCATATTTAAACCCGTGCTTATTTCAGGTTCGACAGTCTCACGCGCTACACTTCATAACGAGGATTACATCAAAGAAAAAGATATAAGGATAGGCGATCACGTCCTCATACAAAAAGCCGGAGAAATAATACCCGAAGTTTTTAAAGTTATAAAAGAAAAACGTGACGGCAACGAAAGAAAATTTGTAATGCCCGAGTTTTGCCCCGACTGCGGGTCAAAGACCGTGCGCCTTGAAGGAGAAGCCAAACTTAAATGCCCAAACGCCTCCTGTCCGGCACAAATAAGAAGAGAGCTTATACATTTTGCTTCAAAAGAAGGAATGGATATAGAATATTTGGGTGAAAACATAATAAATTCATTCTATGAAAAAGGTATAATAAGGAGTATAGAAGACATATACAACTTAAATGCGGAAGATATATCCGTTTTACCGGGATTTGGCGAAAAATCGGCATTGAGGCTTATCCGTTCGATAGAAAAATCCAAGAGCAATGATTTGAGTAAACTCATATATGCACTTGGAATAGACTTTATAGGTGAAAAAGCGTCCAAAAATCTGGCGATGCACTTTAGCGACATATACGAACTGAAATCGGCATCTATGGAAGAACTTACTGATATACCCGATATAGGTGAAAAAATGGCGGACAGCATAATAAAATATTTTCAAAATGACGATAACGTCAAACTTTTAGATACACTCGTCGCACTTAAAATAAATATAAAATCCGAAAAGAAACAAAACTCTAACGGCATTTTAAACGGCAAAAAATTCGTACTGACAGGTACACTTCCGACATTAAAACGTGAAGATGCTAAAAAAATTATAGAAAAAAATGCCGGCAAGGTAATTTCACAAGTAAGTAAAAATACGGATTATCTTTTGGCGGGAGAAAATCCGGGTTCTAAATATGATAAAGCGGTTGCTCTAAATATAAAAATAATAGATGAAACACAATTTTTAAGCATGATGGAAAAAAATTGAAATTCTATTTTTTATTTTTCCAAATTGCATAAGAAACTGAATTATTAGTTTTCACTTTAGAATTTTTTGCAATACAGCTTTATGATAAATTCCGTTCAGGATTGTATAATACGTTTTTAAAAGCAAATCAGTATTATTTTATTCAGGAGAAGAAAATGGGATTTTGCATACAAGATAATAACTTGATTATAGACGACAGCGATATAATTTCTTTAAGGGATATCTATTACAGCGGACAGGTTTTCAGATGGTTTGATTTAAAGAATGAAAAATACGCAATAGTAAGTTTTGATAAAAGCTGCGTTGCTGAGCGTAAAGGTCGGACAATAATACTTAAAGATAATGAAAACAACTACGATTACTGGATAAATTATTTTAATTTGAATACAAATTATGAAAAAGAAATTAAAGATAAACTCTTTTCTTTAAATGATCCGTTCTTAAATAAAGCCGTCAAATATTCTCCGGGAATGAGGATATTAAAGCAGGAAATTTTTGAAACAATCATTTCTTTTATAATTTCAGCCAACAATAATATTCTTAGAATTAAAAAAAATATAGAAGATATTTGTAAAATACTGGATGATCCGATTGTAAAACTTGATAAAAACACATACTTCAGATTTCCTTCTCCTGAAGAACTCTCCAAATTTTCACTCAACGAATTAAATTCCATAAAGTTAGGATACAGGGCATCTTATGTAAAATCTACCACCGATCTGATAGCTCACGGAGAGTTTGACATCGAAAAATTGAAACTTATGTCTACCGAAGATGCAAAAAAATATCTCTGCAATTTAACGGGAGTAGGGCCTAAAGTTGCCGATTGCATATTACTTTTTTCAATGTCGAGATACGACGTTTTTCCCGTGGATACATGGGTTAAAAAGATTATGCACAATCATTACGGTACGGATTTGAAAGCGTCTGTAAAAAGTCTAAGAAGTGAAGGACAAATGAGGTTCGGCAATTTATGCGGCGTTGCCCAACAATACCTGTTTTATTACGAAAGAGCTGAAAGCAGTGCGACTTTTACTCCGGATAACGATTAATCGCACCATTCGACTATTTTTAGACAGAAATTTGTTATTATTGATTGAAAGAAAGGGGATATATGGATATAGGTACTTTGTTCGGTGCGCTTTACACATTAACACTTATTTTTTCCATCGTCCTGTTGTTTCTTGAAAACAGAGATCCGTCCAAAACTATCGTCTGGATAATGGCTATGATATTTTTACCGGGAGTAGGTTTTTTGCTTTATCTATTGTTCGGCAAAAACCAAAGCTATAAAAATAAAGCGCGGACAAAAAAGTTCTTTGACAATTTCGTAAATACGTACTTGAAAGATGCTGTAGATAAGTACATCGTTCTTGCCGATACTCAAAATGATGTTTTGTCAAATCAACCTATATTTCAAGACGATGACAGACGATTGATTAAACTTATATTGAATCTTGAAAAATCTCCCGTGACTATAAAAAATAAGGTTGATATTTTTACTGAAGGGGAAGCCAAATTTAAATCATTGCTTAAAGATATATCCGAGGCTAAATCACATATTCATATGGAGTATTTTATAGTTAAAGATTCATATATAGGCAATAAGATTAAAGAGGCTCTTATAGAAAGAGCGAAAAACGGCGTAAAAGTCAGGTTGTTGTATGATTATGTCGGAAGTTGGCGACTTTATGTAAGCGGAAGTTATGTACGTGAACTCAAAAAAGCCGGATGCGAGGTGCATACATCCTTATTTAAAAAAGTACCCTACAATTCTTTCAATATAAATTATCGTGACCACCGTAAAATTGTCATAATAGACGGTAAGATAGGTTATATAGGCGGTATAAATATAGGCGATGAATATATACATAAATCAAAATTCAGATTTTGGCGAGATACACATTTAAGAATTGAAGGTGAGGCGGCGTATTCATTACAGATAAGTTTTATTACTATGTGGCACGCCATAACCGGCAAATATATTACTGAAAATGATTTATTTGCCAAAGTTTCAGACATAAATGACAACGCCTTGATACAAATAGCGGAATCCGGAGGTATGCTTTTACAACAGACGGTCTACCATGCATATTTCAGCTCTATAACTTCGGCGAAAAGACGGGTCAATATAGAGACGCCGTATTTTATACCTGATGAGTCGTTAATAACCGCGATAAAAGCGGCACTTTTATCGGGAGTTGATGTGAGGATAATATTTCCGAGTTTTAAAGATCACTTTTTGGTTTATCACGCCTCACATTCATATTTGCAGGAAGTAATGGAATACGGGGCGGAGGTTTATTTTTACACTAAAGGATTTATACATTCCAAAGTACTTATAATAGATGACAGTTTTGCATCGGTCGGAACGACTAATATGGATATTAGGAGTTTTTCGTTAAATGCCGAGATAAACGCATTTTTGTATGATGATAAAAGTGTAAACAGATTAAATGCCATGTTTGAAGCGGATTTAAAAGATTGTGTAAAAGCCGATTTTGAGGAATACAGGAACAAAAGCCGAACGGAACGCATAATTGAATCGTACTGCAGACTTTTTTCCGCCGTTTTATAAAATTTAAGGTGTAAATAGGTTAAAAAGGTTGCACAATAATATTGATAAGTAATTTTTGAGGAGGAAAATTTAATGTCAAAAACAGTAGTATTGAACGGCAAAGATCTCACGCTGGAAGATCTTGTAAACGTAAGCCGCAACGGTTATGAAGTTAAAATAGATCATGAGGCTATGGAAAACGTGACAAAAGCCAGAAAAATAATTGACGACATAGTTGAAAATGAACGTGTAGTATACGGTGTTACTACCGGTTTCGGTTCACTTTGCAATGTCAGCATATCCAAAGAAGAATGCAGTCAATTACAAGAAAATTTGATTCGTACTCATTCAAGCGGATTTGGAGCACCTTTGCCTTTTGACGCTGTAAGGGCTGTTATGCTTATCAGAATAAATTCATTGGTTAAAGGAACGTCCGGAATTAGGGAAAGCACGGTGGAAACACTTTTAAATATGCTCAATGCGGATGTACTGCCTTTTATACCGGAAAAAGGATCGTTAGGTGCATCCGGAGACTTAGCGCCGCTTGCACACATGGTACTTCCCATGTTGGGATTGGGAAAAGCCTACTATAAAGGTGAACTTATGAACGGTAAAGACGCTATGGAAAAAGCCGGGATACCCGTAATTTCACTTGTAGCTAAAGAAGGGCTTGCACTTATAAACGGTACGAGTGTGCTTACCGCAATAGGAGCTTTAGCGACATACGATGCGATAGAACTTGCCAAATTGTCGGATATAGCGGGAGCACTTTCTCTCGAAGCGCATTTAGGAATAATAGACGCATTTGATGAACATTTGCACATAATAAGACCACAAATTGGTCAGGTAGCCACGGCAAAAAATATTCGAGCCTTGGTTGAAGGTAGCACCTACCTTACACATACTGCAGATATAAGAGTGCAAGACGCTTACACCCTAAGATGCATACCTCAAATTCACGGTGCGAGCAAAGACACCATAGCTTATGTAAAATCTAAGGTTGAAATTGAAATTAACGGCGCAACCGACAACCCGATAGTTACTCCTACAGGAGAAGTAATATCCGGAGGAAATTTCCACGGTGAACCCATGGCGCAACCATTCGACTTTTTAGGCATAGCCGCATCCGAAATAGGAAATGTGTCGGAAAGACGTGTGGAAAGACTTATAAACCACCAACTTGGAGGTTTTCCGTCATTTTTGGTAAAACACCCGGGGCTTAATTCCGGCTTTATGATAACTCAATATGCTTGTGCCGCTCTTGTTTCCGAAAATAAAATATTGGCACATCCTGCAAGCGTAGATTCAATTCCGTCTTGTGAAAATCAGGAAGATTTAGTATCCATGGGCACCATAGCCGCACGAAAAGCCGCTGAAATAGTAAATAACTCGCGCCGTGTAGTTGCGACCGAAATCATGGCTGCCTGTCAAGCTTTGGAATTTAGAAAAGAAGAACATAAAAAATTAGGTAAAGGCACACAAATTGCTTACGATACATTCCGTAAGTATGTAGACTTTATCGAAAATGATAAAGATATAGAAATTTATGACGAACTCGAAAAGGCAACTGCAATCATAAAAGACGGCACACTTCTTAAAGCCGTTGAGAGTGCCGTTAAAATAGATATTCAATAGTTTATTTAAAACATTAAAAAAACAAAAATGCTAAATTGCAACGTTTTATTTTGTTGTATTTAGCATTTTTTATTTTTTTTAGTGAATATGAGTCAGCAGTGTTTGTAGATTATTTCTTATTTTTCCAGCAGGACAATCAGATCATCCTCATTTACGGAATCTCCGACATCGGCAAAAATTTCTTTTACCGTACCGTCGGATTTTGAAAGTACAGTTGTTTCAAGTTTCATGGCCTCTATTATAAATAAAGGTTGATTTTTTGTAATTTTGTCTTGTTCTTTAACCAATATTGCGGAAATCGTGCCTTGAATCGGAGGATTTACGTGGAGCGGATCGTTCGGTGCGGCTTTACGGCGACTGTCTTTTTTAACTTCTACCGATTTATCCAAAATATCTACTTCTCTTGCCGAACCGTTAAGTTCGAAAAACACCGGACAGTACCCCTCGCTGTTGGGTTCACCTTTTCCTGTATATCTTATGTTTAAAACTTTTCCGTCTTCTATTTCAACATCTATTTCCCTGCCTTTTTCCAGACCGTAAAAGAAAACTTCCGACGGGAGATTGCTTACATCCGTGTAGCGCTCGGTGTGTTTGAGGTAATCTTCATATACTTTCGGATACATGGCATAACTTATGATGTTTTGTTCGTTAGCGGAATTTGAATAATTGTCGTTTAAATATTTTTTTATTTTTTCAAAGTCGGCAGGCGAAAGAAGTGAACCGGGACGCACTGTTATAGGAGTTTTTCCTTTCAATATGATTTTTTGCAGTTTTTCAGGAAAACCGCCCTCTGGTTGTCCGATATATCCCATAAAATATTCCACAACGGAGTCGGGGAAAGATAAGTCTTCACCTTTTTGAAAGATATTTTCTTCGTTAAGGTCATTTTTGACCATGAATATCGCCAAATCTCCGACAACTTTGGATGACGGGGTTACTTTTACAATGTCACCTAAGAGTCTGTTTGCTTGATAATATGCCTCTTTTACTTCTTCAAAGCGATCGCCGAGTCCAACCGAGATTGCTTGGGGCAATAAGTTTGAATATTGTCCTCCGGGCATTTCATATCTATAAATCTCAGCCGATGTCGAAGTCAAACGGGATTCGTATTTTTTATAAATCTTTCTGACTTCTTTAAAATATTGCGAAAGGTGATTGAGTTTTTTTATGTCAAGTTCCGTATCTCTGTCGGTGTTGTATAACGCTTCAACTACCGCATTTAAAGACGGCTGACTTGTAAGACCGGATACCGATTCAATTGCGAGGTCCGCTATATCCACACCCGCTTCGGATGCTTGTAAAACTGCAGCGACACCGTTGCCCGCCGTGTCATGAGTGTGCAGATGCACGGGAATTTTAAGCGTTTCTTTAAGTGCGGATACAAGCATTTTAGCCGCATACGGTTTTAAAAGCCCCGCCATATCTTTTATACCGAGTATATGCACACCGAGACTTTCAAGTTCTTCAGCTTTTTTTACATAGTATTCGAGAGTATATTTGGATTTATTTTTGTCTAAAATATCGCCCGTATAACAGATTGTACCTTCAACTATTTTTCCGGTTTTGAGTGATTCTTCAATAGGGAGTTTCATGGTTTCAATCCAGTTCAAGCTGTCAAAAATTCTAAAAACATCCACTCCGCTTTTGGCTGAGAGTTTTATAAATTCAGCGACTACGTTGTCGGGATAGTTTCTGTATCCTACGGCATTGGATGCTCTAAGGAGCATTTGTTGAAGAACGTCCGGCATGAGATTTGACAATTTTTCAAGGCGCTCCCACGGCGATTCTTTCAAAAATCTGTAAGCCACATCAAAAGTTGCACCGCCCCAAGTTTCCATTGAGAAAGTATCTCTAAAAGCTTTATTCATCAGCGGAGCCGCTTTAAGCATATCGTACGTGCGCATACGTGTAGCAAATAAAGATTGGTGAGCATCCCTGAGTGTAGTGTCCGTGATATAAAGTTTTTTATCCTTTAAAATCATTTTGGTAAAGTCTTCGGCTCCCATTTTAAGGAAAAGCTGTTTAGTTGACGGAGTGTCATGACTTTGTATCTTGCATGATATATCCGGCACATGGATATCATTTATTTTCGGATCGTATTTTTCGTTTACAACGAGGTTGCCGATAAAGCTCATGATTTTACTTGCTCTGTCTTTACCGCTTTTTATATCGAAAAGTTCAGGAGTATCTTCTATAAATGAAGTGTAACATTCACCTTTCACAAAAGATTGGTGATTCAGCACGTTTACCAGAAACGGCACGTTGGTTTTTACACCTCTTATACGAAGTTCTTTTATCGCTCTGAGTTCTTTTCTTACCGCACCTTCAAAAGTGCGATCCCAAGATGTGGTTTTAACGAGCAAACTGTCGTAGTAAGGTGTTATTTCCGCTCCGGTAAAACCGTTTCCGCCGTCCAGACGAATTCCGAATCCCGACCCGCTTCTGTATACGCTTATAGAACCGGTATCGGGCATGAAGTTTTTGGTCGGATCTTCAGTGGTGATACGGCATTGAATGGAATAACCGTGTTTTTTTACTTCACTTTGGCTTTTTATATTTATTTCTTCCGAATCCAAGGCATAACCCATTGCGATTAAAATTTGACTTTGTACGATGTCAATGCCCGTTATCATTTCAGTTACGGTGTGTTCCACCTGAATACGCGGGTTCATTTCTATAAAATGGTGATTACCGGCATTATCCACCAAAAACTCCATTGTACCGGCACTTTTGTAATTTACTTTTTTGGCAAGTTTTACCGCATCGTTCAATATTTTTTCTTTTACGGTTTCATTTATTGAGATTGACGGAGCAAATTCTATGACTTTTTGATGGCGTCTTTGTAAAGAACAGTCTCTTTCAAAAAGGTGGACGATATTGCCGTATGAGTCGCCTAAAATTTGAACTTCGATATGTTTCGGTTTGGTTAAATATTTTTCCAAAAAGATTTCATCCGAATTGAACGCTTTTATGGACTCTTTCATGGCATTGTTAAAAGCGTTTTCCATTTCATCATCAGAGTTTACAAGGCGCATACCTCTGCCGCCTCCGCCGTTGGCGGCTTTTAAAATTACGGGATAGCCTCCGATTTTTTCAGCCGTTTCAAGAGCTTCACGATAGTTTTTAATTGGGCGTTCTACGCCTTTTATTATAGGGACATTACATTCTTCGGCAATTTTTTTTGCGCTCAGTTTGTCGCCCATCATGCGCATGGTTTTTGAAGTCGGACCTATAAAAACTATACCGTTATCTTCGCACATTTGAGCAAAGTCCGGATTTTCGGAAAGAAACCCGTATCCCGGGTGGATTGCATCGACATTTTTTTCTTTAGCTATACTTATTATTTCTCTCATGTCCAAATACGCATCGACCGGTCCTTTATCCTTTCCGATTAGATAAGACTCGTCGGCTTTGGTTCTGAAGAGTGAATATTTGTCTTCCTTGGAATATATACCTACCGTTCGTATTCCAAGCTCCGTTAAAGCTCTGAAAACTCTTATTGCAATTTCGCCTCTATTAGCTACCAATACCTTTTTAAAAGGGTATTTTTTCATAAAACACGTTCCTTTCTTTCGCAAAACGGAAGATTAAAAAATAGTGTAATACTGAATTGCATAAGAATTTGCAGTATCAATTTTCGCTTTAAATTTTTGTAATACAAGTTTATGCTAAATTTTGATTAAACATACATACTAC
>CAMYCP010000020.1 GCA_947254385.1 uncultured Filifactor sp.
AGAGATGCTTAAGTAATATTACTTAAATACAATCATCAATGTACAAAAAAACACGGTTACCGCCGTAAACATAAAAACTACACGTGTTTCCTTAAAACCGAGCATTTCAAAGTGGTGATGCAACGGCGACATCAAAAATACACGCTTACCGGTCGTCTTAAATGACACTACCTGTATTATGACCGATAGGGTTTCAATCATGTATATAAAGCCGATAAATGGAAGATACAGTGACAAGCCGTTAATTACCGCCATACCCGCTATTGCTCCGCCTAAAGCCATTGAACCCGTGTCTCCCATAAATACTTTAGCCGGATATTTGTTGACTGTCAAAAAGCCGAGACAACCGGCAGATAAAAACAGTGCAAACGAATTTAAACCGCTTTTTAAAAAATATGAAAAAATAAAGAAAAATAAAGCCACTGCCGTTGTGACGCTCGCACAAAGTCCGTCTAACCCGTCCGTCAAGTTGACACTGTTAGACAGTGCTATAAATATAAACATGGAAAACGGAATTATCATAATTTCCAAATTTATGCTTTTAAAATTTGAGAACGGCAATAACAGAAAGCCGCCTTTTTGAACTTTATAGCTAAGTAAAGATAATAAAAATGCGAACAATACCTGTAAAATAATTTTTTGATAAGCACGCAAGCCCAAGTTTCTTTTTTTTACAACTTTTATATAGTCGTCTATAAAGCCCACAAGGGCGAACATCAACATTGAGATTAGAGGAAATATGTTTTCTTTGCATAGAAATGCCGAGACTATACTCATCACAAGTATCGGAATTATGAAAATAAAACCGCCCATTGTAGGAGTGCCGGATTTTTTCTGATGGCTTTTCATGCCCTCTTCTCTTTCCATTTGTCCGAATTTAAGTTTATGAAGAATGGGTATTAGGATTTTACCTAAGAGCGTGGCGGATAAAAAAACGATTAGAAAGCCGATAAAAAAGTACACTGTTACACCTCATCTTTAAAAACAAAATCCACAAGTTTTTCAAAACTTTCCCCGCGTGAGGCCTTAAAGAGTACCGTGTCGCCTTCTCTTAAAATTTTTTTCAAAAAGTCGGCACATTCCATTTTATCGGTAAAAATTTTGTAATTTTTGCCGAATCCTTGGGCAATAAATTTTGCTTTATCTCCGCAAGTTATTACATAATCGGCTTTATCACGTGCATATTCTCCGGTTTCTATGTGGAATTTTTCGGATTCATCTCCAAGTTCCAACATATCTCCGAGCACGGCTATTTTCCTGCCTGTTTTTTCCCCAAGTACTGAAAGTGCGGCTTTCATGGAGTCGGGATTTGCATTGTATACGTCGTTTATGACGTCTATTCCCTTTATGATTTTTTCTTCCATGCGATATTCTGAGGTTTTGAATTTTTGAAGTCCGTTTATCGCCGTATCTATGTTCAATCCCGCAACATAAGCTGCCGATAGAGCGGCCATGGCATTCATGACGTTGTGTTTGCCGGGAAGAGGCACGGAAAATGTTTTTTGTTCGCCGAAAAAGTCGCAGGTCACTTGATTTGAATATTCAATACATCTCACGTCATTATTTTCATCAAACCCATAAGTTATAAGTTTATAGAACTTGTCCATGTATTTAAGTCGTTTTAAAAATTTGTCGTCACCGTTTACTATCAGCGTGTCGGATTTCGTCAAATTTTCCGCAATTTCCATTTTGGCTTTGAATATATTTTCCTGCGATTTGAGATTTTCTATATGTGCCGTGCCGATATTTGTAATTACCGCAATGTCGGGACGTACCACCGAGCAAAGATATCGTATTTCACCGAAAGTGTACATTCCCATTTCCAAATCGAGTATTTCATCTTCATTTTGCATTTCAAACAATGTTAGAGGAAGTCCCAGTTCATTGTTGTGGTTGCCTTCTGCACGACGTACACGGAATTTTTCAGAAAGAATGTAATAAATCATATCTTTGGTGGTTGTTTTGCCGGAACTTCCGGTTACCGCTATGACAGGTACCGAATGTTTTAAATATCTAAGTTTTGCCGCTTTCCCGAATGCCGTGACGGCGTTCGGCACTTTTATTACATCTTCTCCCGGATAATCAGTCTCTGCAATTACCGCCGCCGCACCGCGCATTAAAGCATCTTCTATATATTGATTGCCGTCGGTACGTTCACCGTGTACGGCTACAAAGAGATCTCCTTTTTCCACTTTTCGGCTGTCGATTACCGCCCTTTTTATCGGAGCGTCATATGTTGTTTCTTTTCCTAAAAACTCCGCTATTTCTTTAAAATTCAGCATTGTGCCTCCATGATACTTTTATTTCGGTTTATTTTTAATAAGAGGTGACATTTTTCCGACCGATCCGTCTTCCGTCATCGTTTCATTTGCCGTGTCCACAGGTTTATCTTTCGGTTTATCTTCCGTTTTGTTAGGGTCGGTATTGTTTAAATTATTTATTTCCGGTTCTGCGGCAAAATCCGGCATTATTTCGTCTTCTACCGTGAAATTTGGTGTCATGTCGTTTTCAACCGAACTTTCATCCAAAAATTCCACATATATGTTTGCTCCGGGTTTTATCGGCGTATCGGGCTTAGGAGTTTGTTTTACGACTTTGCCCGTTCCTGAAAAATTGAGTTTCAATCCCAAACTTTGGCTTATACGGTTTACTTCTTCCACTGTCTTATCTTGAAGATCCGGCATCATCATGTTGTTTACGGTTTGACCTTCAAAGTAAAGTATTACGCTTGCGCCTTGTGCGATGCTTTCTCCGGATTTTGGAAATGTGTCGACGATTTTTAAATCCGGCGCCGGATTTTCCATGTCCGTTTTGGCGTTAAGTTTAACTTTGTATAGCGCTTTTTTTGCATCCGAATATGTCATTTGTCTAAGTTCGGGTACCTGACTTTTTTTAACTTCGTAGGTTTCTTCAGTTTTGGCCGTTATGCCTTTATATACGAGCAAATCTTTGAGTATCATTTTGGCAATCGGCGCACAGTTGCTACCGCCGTATATGTTGCCGCTCGGTTCGTCTTTCATCACAAGTACGGTAAACTGAGGATTTTCCATGGGTGCTACGGCGACAAAGCTTGATACGTAGTGTCCTTTGCCATATACGCCGTCTACAAGTTTTTGCGCCGTTCCGGTTTTTCCCGAGATATGATACCCTTTTATGCGCGCTTTCTTTCCTCCGCCTTTTGAAACGACGGTTTCCATCAGATCGAGCATGGAGTGCGCCGTTTCTTTGGATATCGGGCGACGGACTATTTCGGGGTCGAAACGTTCGATTACATTGCCGTCTTTATCCGTGATTTGTTTTACCAAGCGGGGACGCATGAGTTTACCGTCGTTTGCAATCGCATTTACCGCCGTTATCATCTGTATCGGCGTCACGGATATACTCTGTCCGAAAGACATGGTGGCAAGCTGCAGTTTTCCGGTTTTATCCACGGGATACAGTATCCCTGTAGCCTCTCCCGTAAGAGGTATGCCTGTTTTTTGTCCAAAACCGAAAGCGTGTATATATTTGTGAAAATTTTGAGAACCGAGTTTTAAGCCGAGCTGTATAAAAAAAGTGTTTATTGATTGTGCCGTTGCGGTTCTTATTCCCACTTTTCCGTAGTGCTTCCCTCCGGAATTGTTTATTTTCATACCGTCTATTTCAACGGCGCTGTTGTCGTTATAAGTCCAACTCTCGTCTATTACGCCTTCTTCAAGTGCGGATGCGCCGGTTATAGTTTTAAATATCGAACCGGGTTCAAAAGCATCGCTTACCATCGGATTACGCCACATAAGGTTATATATTTTTATTTTGGCTTCTTCTTTTTCTTTCGGATTTAAAATAAACTCCGTTTCTTTCATGAGGTTACGATATTGATTGAAAAAAATCATAGACGGTTTGTTCGGATCGAAATCCGGTTTACTGCACATTGCCAAAATATCTCCGCTTTTGGAGTCCATCACGATTGCCATGGTGTTTTTGGATTCGTTTTCTTTATGCGATTTTTCCAGGGCGCGTTCCACATAGTGCTGAACGACTTCATCTATGGTGAGAGTCACGTCGTATCCGTCCACGGGCGGGTTATAATTTAAAGAATCGTCTGAAATCGGAACGTTTTTTGCGTCGGCAAGGACAATTTTTCTGCCGGGTACACCCGACAATTCATCGTTAAAATATCCCTCTATCCCCGATTGACCTACATTGTCCGCCGAGGTATGGCCTATCACATAAGATGCAAACTTTCCGTAAGGATAATAGCGCGAAACTTTTTCATCATAGTACAATCCTTTGATTTTAGCATTCCGCATATTTTTTGCTTTAGTTTCATCGATTTTATTTTGTTTTAAACGATCCTGTATATATTCTTCGCTATAGCGGGGTAAGTTTTTAAGTTGGTCCACTATGCCTATATCCACGGATTTTTTCAGTATAAATCTTTCTCTTTCGTCATCAAGTTGATCTAAGATTTCTTTTTTCGGGATATTTAAAACCTTGCCCACTCTTTCGGCAAAATATTCTTTTTCATCGCCGATATACATTTTTTCCACGCTGACATCGTATCTTTTAACCGCAACGGCAAGTTCTTTTCCGTTACAATCGTATATCGAACCCCTCTTCGCAGGGACGATTAAATCCCTATGTTGTAGATAGGCGGCGTTATCGGCGTATTTTCCGGGATTTATTATCTGTAAATATCCGATTCTTCCGATACCTATGAAGACTAAAATCGAAAACACGATTATTATAAATGAGAGTCTAAACTCCATGTTGTCAGTCTTTTCCCCGATTTTTTGAAAAAAGGACATAACGGAAAACTCCTCTTTAAAGCTGATTTTTTTGTTGTAAATAAATTTTTAAATCTTATTTTAACCGGCGTGAATTTTTACGCATATTTTTAATTTTGCTTTAAATCATCTAAAACCGGTGAATTTACGGCAACATTATTTTTGCATACCGATTTTGTGATTTATTCTTTTATGTCTATATACACTATATCTCTTGCGGAGGGATATTTCATCTTCAATACTTCAATAGCGTATTTTTCCACTATATCACTGCGGCTCAAATTTTCAAGACTGATTTCAAATTTTTCTTTGCGGTTTAAAATTTCACTGATTTCTTTATTTATTTTGTTAAGTTCATACCTCTTTTGAGCAACTTTTGAGCGCATACTTATGAGCGCTATGATTGAAGATGAGATTATAAGCGCGGAAAATACAGGAATAACCGCCATTTTATACATTCTTAAGGTTGCTTTTCTTCTCTGTTTTATCTCTATTTTTCGTTCTTTTTTTATTTTCTCTTTTTGTGCTTTTTTAAGTTTTTTTTGTTCTTTTAAAAGAGTTTTATTTCTTTTCTTCTCTTCAAGGCGCAACTTATTTTCATATTCCGCCTTGCGTTTCAAATATTCTGCTCGCTCTTCAGATTCTTTTTTTCTGTTTTTCTCTGCATCTAAAACACGGTTTTCTCCGCCGTATCTTGTATTTTTTGAAACTTTGCGTCTGCTGCTTGAAACTTTTTTTTCATAATATTCGGCAGGAAAAACGATGTTGTTTTCATCTTTTTTATTCATAATTATTTCCCGTCCTTATGGCTACACGCAGTTTGGCACTCCTTGAGCGGGGATTGTTTTTTATTTCTTCATCCGTAGGTAGGATTATTTTATGCTTGGGAAGTTTAAGATGTGCATGGTTGCCGTTACACATACACACGGGAAATTCCGGAGGACATATGCAATCTTTAGATTCTTCGTTAAAAATATTTTTAACTATTCGGTCTTCCAAAGAATGAAATGTTATTACGGCGACGGTTCCACCCGGGTTTAGATGTTTTATGGCGCTTTTTATGGCGGGACGGATGGCTTTAAGTTCTCCGTTCACTTCTATTCTTATCGCCTGAAAAGTGCGTTTGGCGGGGTGAATGTCATAGTCGCGGGCTTTTTTCGGCACGGCGCTCTTTATCGCCGAAACGAGTTCAAAAGTCGTTGTAAAGGGTTTTTCTTCACGCATTTTACATATAAATTCCGCAATCCTTTTCGCCCATTTTTCTTCACCGTATTCAAAAATTATCCGTGCAAGTTCTTCTTTGCTGTAAGTATTTACGATATCGGCCGCATTTACAGAATCTTCAACGTTCATACGCATATCAAGATTTGAGCTATGCATATAGGAAAATCCTCTTTCTTCGTTATCGAGCTGATATGAAGATACTCCCAAGTCCATGAGTATGCCGTCTATTTTTAAAATATCGAGTTTCGTGAGTATTTCAGAGAGATTTACAAAATTATCATGCACGAATATAATTTTGTCCGTAAAATCGTGCAGGCGTTTTTTCCCTGCTTTTATGGCATCACTGTCTCTGTCTATAGCTATGAGTTTGCCCGTTGTAAGTTTTTTTACAATCTCCATGGAATGTCCCGCTCCGCCCATGGTCGCATCGACATATATTCCGCCTTGAACTATATTCAAGTTTTCTATACATTCATTGAGCAAAACACTCTTATGCAAAAACTCCATAACTACTCCCGAAAATTTATTTATAATTTAAATAGGCGCTTTTTATTTTTTCGCCTTTAAGTTTATAGAAGATAAATGCTCCCACGAAACAAAGTGCTATGCTTACAAGTTGTGCTATTCTGAAATTTCCTATCATCAGGGAGTCCGTCCTTAATCCCTCTATCCAAAATCTCCCTACAGAATATCCTATGAGATATATTGAAAATATCTGCCCGTCAAATTTTTTTTTGCAAAGCAGTCTATAAAGTAAAATAAAGAGGCAAAAATCCCAAAACGATTCATAAAAAAACGTCGGATGAACTCTTAAGCCGTTTACGGTTATCGCCCAGGGAAGATTTGTGACTCCGCCGTGAGCCTCTCCGTTTATATAATTTCCCCATCTGCCTATAGCCTGCCCCAGTGAAATAAAAGGGGAGATTATATCAGCGAGTTTAAAAAAGTTTATTTTATAACGTTTTACAAAAAATCCGCCACACAAAAATGCACCTATAAATCCGCCGTGAAATGCCAAGCCACCCGCCCTGACGTTCAAAACTTCCTTTAAGGAGTGGTATTCGGACATATTGAATATTACATAGTAGGCACGTGCGCCTATTATTGCACACGGCACGGCGAAAATCAGCATATTTAAAAGATGGTCCTCTTCAAATCCCTCTTTTTCAGCTATTTTACCCGCAAAATGAGAACCGATTACAAGCGCCAGCGTTATCAAAAGGGCATACCATTTAACTTCCAAGCCGAATATGGAAAACGCCGTTGAATTTATCATTAAAACCCCTTTTATCATTTTTCGTTAAACGGTTCAATCAACGATACAACCGACATTTTATAATCAAAATGATTTTTAAGTCTTCTGTTTACATCTTTTAAGGTCGTTTTTTGTATCACATCATAAAAGTCGAACAGGTTAACCCCTTTAAACCATAAATCCGACCAAAAATTAGCCGTCGTTTCAATCGAATCGAACATTTTTATATATGAGCCTAAGCGACCTTTTTTATTTCTTTCAAAGTCGGTTTTTGATATTCCGTTTTTTTGAGCATTTTCAATTGTTTCTTTAATTTCCGAAAGGACTTTTTCAGTTTCCCTGCTTTCAAAAGAGATTGCACTGTATCCATAATCCGTATGCACAGTGTATTCACATTGTAATGGAGAGTGGATGAGTTTTTCCGAATACAGTTTTTCGTGAAGGTCACTTCCTTTTTTAAACAGTATGTCCATGATAAGTTCGGTTTCAATTATTTTTTTAATCAAACCTAAACCCATTTCAGGTCTGTCTATTTTGTCTTTAAAGGCGATGAGCGCCATGGGAATTGAAACCTCAGCTTTTTCGGATATAAAATGTTCTTTTACTTCATTCGGCTCTCTTTTTTGTATACGGCATATTTTGCCCTCGAACATATTGTCATTTTTTACCGTCGCATACACCGTTTCAAAGATTTTATCCGCATTTAAATCGCCCGCTATAAATAGCGACATATTTGACGGTGAATAAAATGAATTGTAGCACATATAGAGTTCTTCGGGTGTAATTTTGTAGATTGATTCAACATCGCCCGCTATATCTATGCGGTTGTTGTGGTTTATATACATTATTTTTAAAGCGTTAAAAAACAAGCGCCACGACGGTTCATCGTCGTACATTTTAATTTCCTGAGCTATTATGCCTTTTTCCTTTTCCACGTTTTCTTCCGTAAAATACGGCGAGCCGACAAAGTTGATGAGGTGCTTTAAGCCCGAATAAAAATTATCCGCCGTCAAAAACAAGTATGATGTGATGTTAAAATTAGTGTATGCGTTGGATAAAGCCCCAATTTTATTAAAATATTCAAATGCGTCCGTGCCGTCTTCCATGGCGAACATTTTATGTTCCAAAAAGTGCGCCACACCTTCGTTGGTACGTATTTTTTCTCCCGTGTGCGGGCTTATAAATTCCAAATCATTGGAACCGAAATTAGCCGACATTACCGCATATTTTTTGGTAAACCCCTTTTTCGGCATATAAAATACCTGCATTCCGTTAGGGAGTTTATCGTAAAACACTCTTTCGTTAAGTGATACGCTATTTAAAATTTTCATGTTCATTCCTCCCCTTTAAGCAGAAATACGGTATCCAAAGTTATTTTTTCACTGCGTTTACGTATACTTTTTACCGTAACGGCGTTTATTTTATCTACTATTTCTTCCAAACTCAAATTTTTCCCGGAAATACCCAAGTCATAATAAAAGTCCGACAAACTGTACACTCTGTCGTTTACCGAACGAATTACTCCGACTAGAAGTTTTTTAGCTTGAGAAAGTTCTTCTTCTGTGATTTCACCGTTTTTCATGTCGTCAAGTTCTTTTTCGATTAAATTTCTTGCTTTATCGTAATCGGATGTTTTAATTCCCGTCTGTATGAACATAAGTCCTTTATATTTACTCATTGATGCGCTTATAGAGTAACATAGGCTATGTTTTTCACGGACATTTCTAAATAACTTTGATTGTGCCCCGCCGCCTAAAACCATGGCGTACACACGATCTGTAAATTCGTCGTCCGTCTTTACATCCGAGTAGGTTCTAAAGCCCATTACAAGTTTCGCCTGTACAATGTCCATTTTTTCTTCAAAATATTTCGGCTTTTTTACTTTTACGTCAATTTTAGGTTCCGGAATTTTTACGATATTACGATCCGAAAAATTAAAATGAGCTTTTATTAAAGCTGAGACTTTTTCTTTATCTTCAGCTCCCGTATAGATTATATCTATGGGAGAAGTTTTTATTACTTCTCTGTAACAGTCGTAGAGTTTTTTTTCATCTATAAGATCCAAGTCGGAAATATAGCCGTATTCAGGAATGCCGAACGGTTCTTTTTCGCACATACGAGCGATTAGTTTTTGTTTGGCGTAATACGCCTTATCGTTGATACTTGAGAGTATCAATTCTTTTTGCGCATTTTTTTCAAGCTCCGTATATTTGTGAGAAAATGCGCCGTTTTCAAGGTACGGATGTAACAATAACTCACTAATAAGGTCGAGTACATCTTCTATTATGTCGGAGTAAGAATATTTAGGCGACAAAAAACCGCATTGTATACGTATAACCTGCGTTTCACCATTCTTATCCGTTCCCATGCTTAAACTTGCTCCGTAAAGCTCGTCAAGCCTGTCCGAAATATGCGTTTCAGTCGGATATTTTTCCGTGCCGTCGCTCAGTACGCCCGGTAAAATATTATTCATCGTAACCGTTTCGGCTGTAAGAGTTCGTCTTATATACAGTGATATGACTTCACTTTTAAAATGTGTTGCGGGAATAACTTTAAAATTTACTCCGTCCGCAATTTGTTCAGTGTATTGCATATTTTTTCCTTTCCGTTAATTTTTCATAAATTCCGTAAGCGCCGTTTTAAGTTTCATCATGTAAGGTGCGATATCATCTTCTTCAAATGACGCCACGCTTATTCTGAAAGCGTTGCCCGATTCTGAAAAAAATAAATATCCCGGTGCAATATATATATCTTTATTTTTTAAAAATTCAATCAATTCGTCGATCTTTCGGTTTTCTCTAAGATAAAAAAATGCGTTAAATCCCCCGCTCGGCATTATAAAATCCACAATATCTTTAAATTCTTCTTCCAAGATACGTTTAAATATGTTGAAACGCCGAACATATGACGGTGACATCAAATTTAAATGTCTGTTCCAATCATATTCTTTCATGTAAATGTAAAGTGATTTTTGAATTATATTCGGAGTTGCAATTTCATTTTGGCGTTTCTTTTGCAAAACGGCGGCAAAAAAGCGTTCCGGTATAAGAATGAATCCTATTCTAAGCCCGGGCATGAGGATTTTGGAAAAACTTTTGATGTATATTACACGTCCGTTTTTATCCATGCTTTTCAGCGTATCCGGTTTTCCGAAAATCGAAAAAGCTATGTCGCTTAAATAATCATCTTCCACTATTAAAAAATCGTATTCGTCGGCAAGATTTAAAATTTCACGTTTTTTGTCCAAACTGTAAGTTATTCCTGTGGGATTTTGATAATTCGGCATGAGATATACAAGTTGCGGTTTAAAGCGCTTGATGTTTTTTTTTAATATCCCCGTGTCCAATCCGTCTTTTAAAAGCGGTACGGCGAAAGTCTTACATCTAAGCGATCTGAAGACTTCCAACGCCCCGTGATATGACGGTTCTTCATAAAACACAAAGTCGCCGTAACCTAATATCCCGTGTGCCACGAGGTTAAGCCCTTGTTGAGCGCCGGAGACCACTATTATTTTATTGTTTTTTGTTTCTATTTTTTGTGAAAGAAGATAGGATTCAAGCGCTGAAGAAAGCGGAGCATACCCGGCGTCTTCCCTGTATTCAAAAAGTTCTTCCACACCGAAAGTCATTGCCCGTTCAACAGCTTTTTTAAAATCGTTCAGCGGAAACATGGTGGCGGAGGGTCTTCCTATATCAAATCTCAAAGCGGAAGACGGTTTTTCATTTTTCTCCTGTACTGAGAGCGATACATAACTGCCACTGCCGGGCAGGGTGTATATAAGTTTTTCTTTTTCCAAAAGCGCATAAGAATGTATGCAGGTTGAGACGTCTACTCTAAGTGTGGAAGACAATTTTCTTAAAGAAGGCAATTTTTGATTTGCTTTAAGATTTCCTTTTAAAATATCCGCTTTTAAAGTGCGGTATATCTGAATGTACTTAGGTTCATTTACACCGTGTATATCGATCACGCTCTCTTATTTTTATTATGCCGCTTTTACAAACAGTAGTGAAACAGAGTTTTTAAAGTTTTTGCGTTTTAAGTTCAGTTTGATATATATATAAAATTTCGTCCGAAAAACAATAAAATACTATTTCATCAAAATCGTTCACAAATTCTTTTGCGATTCTTACGGCTATATGAGTTGCCTCTTCTACGGGATACCCGTAGACTCCAGTGCTTATTGCGGAAAATGCTATGGATTTTATACCGTACGATTTTGCAAGCAGAAAAGAATTTCTGTAGGATGATATCAGAAGTTTATCCTCTCCGTGAGTGCCTCCCTTGTATATAGGTCCCGGTGTGTGGATTATATAGCGCACTTTAAGATTATATCCGCCTGTAATTTTTGCTTCTCCGGTTTTACAACCGTTAAGGGTTCGACACTCTTTAAGTAAATCGGGACCTGCTTTTTTGTGTATTGCACCGTCCACACCGCCACCACCCAAAAGCGAAGTATTTGCGGCATTTACAACAGCGTCTCCCGTATATTCGGTTATATCACCTTTTACGGCACGTATTATATTTTTTATTTAAATCACCCCGCAGTTTTTAAAATATTTTGTAAAATACAAATTACAAGAGCATCTCTAAAAATTTATACAATCCGAAAAATAACATTTTGCATTGTAAACTCAATATTTTATTTTTTAGAGGTCCCCGTAAATATAAAGAAATTTCATGTATTATAAAATTTTTAACTCAGTTTTAAATATTTTATGAAAAAGTGTATGGCAACAATACAAGTTTAATACATTTATGAGTTTTTGTATACGAAAAATTTAATATTCAGTAAATTTCCGGTTAACTTTTGTTAAAATAAAAGCTGAATATTACACAATATTTAAATTCAAGCCTTCTATACGATAGATAAAGGGTGACTATAAAAATTTATACAATCCGAAAATAAAATTTTGCATTGTAAAATTAATATTTATGTGTTGAAAATGAAATTTTTAGAATTTTCCTAATACTATTTCTAAT
>CAMYCP010000021.1 GCA_947254385.1 uncultured Filifactor sp.
AGAGTTAGTTTAGTTCCAACTCTGGTTTTAGGTCCAACTTTTTGGGGTCACCTTACAAAGGCTTGTGGCGGTTTTATCATTTTAAAATATTTCCTTATATATTATCTCTTTAAGCGGTCTTTTAGGTACGTGATGTACTCCGTCCTCGGTGCGGTAGTACGTGTAACTTTCATTTTTCATATCCTCAAGCACAACGGTTTCTTTAGGCTTACCGAGTGCTATAACCATTATGGGTTCAAGATGTTCTTCTATATTAAGTTCACTTACCAGCTGATATTTATTAAAAGATGCCAGCATACAACCGCCATAGCCATCTTCAACCGCAGATAACAATATGTTGGTTGCGGCGATTCCATGATCCCACATTGCGGTTTTTCTTATATTGTGATCTAAGAGCATTATTATATATGCAACCGGCCTCTCTCCCGCTTGCGGGCCGTCCCAATTCTTGAGCGCCGCCGCCCATTTTAAGCCCATAAATATTTTTTCATTAGTTTCTTTTTTTAAAGACACTATATATTTAAGCGCCTGCATATTGTTGCCGCAAGAAGAAAATCTTGCGTTGTCGAGCCATTTTTCGATTTTTTTTATGTCTATTTTTTCATTTTCGTCATAACGTCTGTAGGTTCTGTTTTTCAGTATTAAATCTCTTATCATTTTTGCTCCTTTCAATGATTTTTACATTTGGGAGGCACGGTTCACACAAGAAGTTATCGCTTCTATTATGGCACTTCTAAAGCCACATTTTTCCAGTTCTCTTACCGCCGCTATAGTTGTGCCTGCAGGAGAACACACGGCATCTTTAAGTTCTGCGGGCAATTTTTCATTTTTAAGCACCATTTCCGCACTGCCTAGCACCGATTGCGCCGCAAGTTTATAGGCGGTCTTACGTGAAAGTCCCGCATATACTCCGGCATCAGCCATAGCCTCAATCATGATAAACACGTATGCAGGCGAACTTCCGGAAATGCCGGTTACGGCATCCATATATCTTTCATCCAATATTTCCGTTTCGCCGAAACTGTTGAATAATTGAACAACTGTTTGTTTATCTTCTTCGGAAATTATTTTTTCAAAACATATGACGCTCATGGCTTTAAGTACGGTGGCGGGAGTGTTGGGCATTACGCGCACTATGTTTTTCGCTTTTTTGAAATTTTCCCTTAAGTATGAGAGAGTTTTGCCGGGAAGTATGGATATTATGTTTTTGTTTTCCGTAAAATCTTTTATTTCTTCAGTTATGTCCGATAAAAACTGCGGTTTGACGGCAAGTATTATCCAATCGGATGATTTCACCGCATCTGTATTTTTTAAGGTCGTGTTTATAAAAAATTTTTTTTCGACTTCTTTCAATGTTTTTTCATGGGCGGCGGTTGATATAATGTCGCTTTTGTCACATATTTTTGCGTTCAAAATTCCGGAAATCATTGCTTGAGCCATATTTCCGGAGCCTATAAAGCATATTTTCACTTTAAACATCTCCTAAAATATTTTTATTTTTTACAAAAAAAACTTTATTATTATTTGCGTATATCGTATAATATATATCGTACCTGAAATGTGCGACTATTCCTATAAATTCAACCGACATATATTTAATGGGAATCTGAAAAACTCAAGACAATGACATGCCCCGCTTTATGAGGACCTCAGATATTTTGAGTTAAGATACCCCCCTGAGCGTAGCTCGGGCATGAATTTAGGGACTAAAAACGGCATTTTGGGTATTTCTATTTTATTATGAGTGAAATTGCCTGCGATACATCGGATACTCCGATTATTTCGCAGGTTATTTTTTTGAGTTCTTTAAGCTGAAAGTAAGGTACGATTATTTTTTTAAAGCCGAGTTTTACGGTTTCTTTCACCCGCTTTTCAATATTCGTCACACTTCTTATTTCTCCCGCAAGTCCGACTTCTCCGAGTATCACGGTGTCATCGGATACGACTTTGTTTTTATATCCCGATACCACGGCGCTTATGATTGCCAAATCGACTGCCGGTTCATTCACTTGAAGTCCTCCGGTCAAGTTTACATATACGTCCTGAGTTTGCATTTTAAAGCCGAGTTTTTTTTCTATGACGGCGAGGAGCATATTCGCTCTGTTGTAATCCAGCCCCGTGGCACTCCTCCTCGGAACGGCAAAATTGCTCGTGCTGATTAGAGCCTGTATCTCCACCATAATGGGGCGACTTCCCTCCATTGTCACCGATATTACGGAACCGGATGCATTCTTCGGTTTTTCTTCGAGCAAAGCGCCCGACGGGTTTAAAATTTCGATAAGTCCCTTGTCACTCATCTCAAATATTCCAAGTTCGTTGGTCGAGCCGAAACGATTTTTTACCGCCCTCAGCATCCTGTAAGTCTGATACCGTTCTCCCTCAAAGTAAACTACAGTGTCCACCAAATGTTCAAGTATTTTAGGTCCCGCTATGTTGCCGTCTTTGGTGACGTGTCCCACTATAAATATACTGATATTGTTCTTTTTGCCGATATCCATTAAGCGTGAGGTAACTTCCTTAATTTGAGACACAGAACCTTGTATTGCGCTTATATCATCTGAAGATATGGTTTGAATGGAGTCGGCTATCACGAATTCTGGCTTTAAAATACCGATTTCGTCTGTAATTTCCTGTAAATTGTTGGAACTTAACATATATATATCGGATAGATCTTGGAAAAGCCTTTTCGCCCTGAGCATTATTTGTGACACGGATTCTTCTCCCGATACGTACAAGGTTTTTTTTCTGCGAGCGACATTGTTTGCAATTTGAAGTAAAAGTGTAGATTTTCCTATTCCGGGTTCACCGGCGAAAAGGACGAGCGAACCTTTGACAATTCCTCCTCCGAGTACTCGGTCAACCTCTTTGATATCGGTTGAAAACCGTCGTTGTTCATCAAAATTTATTTTTCCGGGAAGTACGGAGATACTTTCGGCAATTTCTTTCTTTTTTGTCGTTTTTTTATCCGATATTACCGTTTGTTCTTCAAAACTTGAATAACTGCCGCATGACGGGCAAACCCCGCACCAGCTTATTTCTTCCCTGCCGCATACGGAGCATACATATATTGTTTTTTTCTTAGGCATAGTGTTTATAATATTATAAATTGTAGATAACGACACTTCTAATTTTCAAAAATATCCATAAAAAATTATTTTTCATTGCAATATACACATTCACCGTCTATAAATGTCATAACCGGTTTTATTTTATCTATTTCATCCGCAGGTATTTTCAATATGTCTTCATCAAGTACGACAAAGTCGGCAAAGTATCCTTCTTTTAACATACCTCTGTCTTTAAAGCCCGCAATCTCCGCTCCGTTTATAGTATAGAGCCGTAAAGCGGTTTCAATATCTATGCTTTCATCCAAACCGCAATCCGTGCCGTCGTATGCTTTACGTGTAACCGCTCCCTTTATACAAACAAAAGGATTTGAAGGGTCAGCCCAGGATGTGGCGGGAGCATCGGTTGAAAGACTTAATTTTACATTGTTTGAAAGCATGGTCTTGTAGGGATAGCAATGTTTTATCCGTTCCATGCCCAAATTTTTGATATAACTTTCTATTTCGGAATATAAAAATATCGGTTGCGTTGAGATATATACATTTTTTTCAGCGGCTTTTTTTATGTCGATTAAATTCGGTTCGGTCACGTGTTCCAGTCTAAGATAAGGTAAATCCTTCGTCCAAGGGTTGTCGGAGGCTGTTTTTGTTAAAATCATGCGTATCGCTTTAGTTCCCATTGCGTGTACCGCTAAAACACAAGAATGTGCTCTGCAAAATTCTAAGGCACTTTCAATTTCATCGTCCGGGCATACGCTCAAACCGCATTCATCCGTACCCGGATACGGTTTTTCCATCCATGCCGTCTTGCCGGACACACTGCCGTCGCTTATTAATTTAAGTCCGGCTATAAATATCTGATTATTTTTATCAAACTGTTCATCTGTTATATCAAAATCCGGCTTATCCTTAAAATAATCCCACATAAGGTACATTGCGGTTTTTTGTCTCCAGCCCTTTTTTATTGCATCAATGTAATAGGGATAATAAAAACCTTCGGTCAAAGCACCCATATCACACACGCCGGTTATTCCTTGAGATGAAAGAAGTTTACTTAAATCTGCAATATAAGTCGTGTATTCATCGTATGTCGGTGACGGGATTTTTTCCGTGAATAAAAAGCAGGCGTTTTCGTACAAAATTCCGTTCGGCTCACCGTTTGCATCACGCCCTATGACCCCACCCGGAGGGTCGGGTGTGTTTTTATCTATACCGGCAATTTCAAGAGCTTTACTGTTTACACTCCTGATGTGAGTGCAGGTACGTAAAATCGATACGGGTGCATCCTGGCAGGCTTTATCCAAATCATAACGATTAGGCGCACGTCCCTCTTCAAGTTTGCCCTCATCGTATCCCCAGCCTTCAATCCATTTGCATGCACCTTGTTTTTCGCGCCTCAATCGTATTTCTCTTTGAAGATTGCTTATTGAATAAACGTTCGGCGGCAGTGCGGAAATTTGTCTACTGTATCTGGCAAGCACCGTCGGATGCATATGACTGTCAATAAGCCCCGGAATAACTCTCCTGCCGTGTAAAGATATTTTTTCACACTCACATTCAATATCTGCGCAATGTCCGATCCGTTCTATTTTTCCTTCGCTAACAAGCATGGAGTCGGCATACGGATTCAATATATCGGAAGTAAAAATTTTACAATCGGTATACAATTTCTTTTTCAATACCCGAACCCTCTTTCACAAAAAAATTTGAACAAATAAAAATTTAAAAAGTAACTAAAAATAACATATACAAAAGATTATACGGTATCTCTAAAAACCTATCAAAATTAAAAGTATTGAAACATCAATATTTTATTTTTTGAGAATGCTAAACCGCTAATACATAATCCAAAATCTCCAAGGGCTTACTAACTATTGCATCAGCTTTATATTCCGTAAGCTCCGTCTTATCCCTAAATCCCCACAAAACTCCTACCGTAAACACACCCGCATTTTTGCCCGTCATCATGTCTGTCTTTGTATCTCCTATATAAACACATTCTTCCGGTTTAATTTTAAGTTCTTCCAAAATTGAAAGTAAAGCCTCGGGGTCGGGTTTTAATGCTATATTTTCTCTCTGCCCGTAAATATTTGAAAAAATGTCTTCTCCGTAGAGAGCGTGCACAATTTTTATTGTCGTGGAATGCGGTTTATTTGAAAGTACCGATATACGTATCCCGCTTTGTTTCAAATTATAAAGTAAATCCGATATTCCGTCGTAAGGTTTACACAAGTACAAAAAATCTTCGTCATAAGATTTATTGTATTCACGCAATATTTTTTCGTAATTTTCCGGATAAACATTTCTGAATTTAAGTAATCTTTCTATCAATTTGGCGGCACCGTCACCTACAAACTTTTTAAAATGTTCCGTTTCTACAGGTTCTATTCCGTATTTTTGTATAGTCAAGTTGGCAAAATATGCTATGGAATTTATAGAATCCGCCAACGTCCCGTCAAGATCGAACACACATAATTTACGCATAATTCTCCTTAAAAAATAAAAAAAAGTTACTATCCCGCCGTGATTTTTAAAATAATTTGATACTTTTGATTATACAGCATTTTTTAAAGTTTATGCAATGTAAAGTCAATCAACTTAAATTATTATAAATTTCACGGTAGATAGTAACATAAAACTAAAAATCAAACAGATTAAGCCCTATTTTATCATCGAATTTTCTTTCCAAGGGTTCGGAAATTATTTTTATAAATATCTCTCCTGTAGCGCTTATCCTGCCGTTTTCCAAATGCCCTCCGTACATATTGCCTTTGGAGTCGGCAAGGGTTATGTGTACGTGAGTGTACACTTCCCCGTCCTTACTTGATATATTGCCGGTGAGATTTAAAATTTCAAAATCGCCCTGTATGGCGTGCTTGCTATATATCTTGTATCTGGCGTTATATACCCCCATAACCACTTCATCGGCGGCGCCTATGCCCGATACGACTCCTGCATATATTTTTTCCTTTTCACAAGCCTCTTTGAGCTTTTCAATTATTTCCTCGCCGCGTTCTAAACGAACCAGCAAATAATCATCGACACGTTTTGTAAACATAATATCCTCTATTCTTCAACAGCTTTTTTAAGTACACTTTCAACCAGTTCTTTACTCGGTACGCCTTCAAAAACTTTTTCTTTTTCCACATAAAACGTAGGTACATAATAATACTCAAACCCGTGTTCTTTTATCTTATCCGGTTCTTTTTCCTCGTCTATAATTTCAATGTCAACTTTTGCGTACTCGCCGTTATCTTTACGCAGTTCTTCAAGCCAACCTTTAGCTTTACGGCAATGCGGACACCAACTTGTTATCATCATGTAAACTTTTTTCATAAATTAACCCCCATAATCAATTATCTTATTTTCATTATTTCTACCCATAAAATAATTTACAGAACAAAAATTCTAAAATATAAATTAATCCGTCAAAAACACATAATTAGATAGTTCTCATTTATTTTACAATAGTCAATCGACTTTTACCGCCATTAGAACCAAACGCTTACTGCGTTTACTGCAAGTTGAAAGAGTCAGTACGGGTTTAAATTCAATCTCCCGATGTAATGTTTTTTAATATTTTTTGTCAATCCGTTTATTGTATCGTATTTTAATTTTCCCACATTGTTATATTTCTTAACGCTTGTCTTATAAATGATGTTTTACAACACGATTTGCGTACTGCTCCCCGAGGTTTTGTTTTTGGTTACGATTATTTGTTTGTCGATTTTTTGTTTAAGCTCCGAGACGTGGGAGATTATGCCGATGAGTCGGTTATTTCCAGAAAGTGATATGAATGCTTTCATTGCCTGCTCCAGCGATTCTTCGTCCAACGTGCCGAAACCTTCATCTATAAACATGGTGTCGAGTTTTATGCCACCGGATGTCTCCTGTATTTCATCAGATAAGCCGAGTGCGAGAGAAAGAGAGGCTTTAAACGATTCTCCGCCGGAGAGTGTTTTTACACTGCGGACACTTCCGTTGTAGTGGTCGATTACGTCAAGATCCAGCCCCCGTTGTTTGCGTTTGTTATCGCTATCCGTTGCACGTACGAGTTCATATTGTCCGTCCGTCATAATCATGAGGCGTGTGTTGGCATGATTTATTATACGATCAAAAAAGTTCATCTGTATATAGGTTTCGAGCATTATTTTGTCTTTGCCCGAGAGCGTGCCGTTTGCGGTATCGGAAAGCGCTTTTATGCGGGAATATTTTTTTTCGGATTTTATCAGTTCTTCCGATTTAAGTTTGATGTTTTTTAATGAGTTTGTGTTTATGTTGATGCGAGCATTTACAGTTTTTTCTTCCGTGCCTGCCAGTTCGATATTTTGCTCAATTTCAAGTTTATTTTTATTTAATTTAGATATGTCGATGTTTTCATCGGTTTTAAGGCGTTTTAATATTTCTTCTTTTGTCGCCGTAAGTGATATTATTTTGTCGTTACATTCCTGCATACGTTTTTGAGATGTTTTCAGTGTGGTTTGGATTTTGTCGATGTAAAGTCTTGCGGCTTTTATTTTTTCCTGAGCTTCTTTTTCGGTTTTAAACATGAGTTCGCTTTGAAGTTCGGTTATTCTTTCAATGAGACTTGTGTTTTGAGTTTTTTTAGTGTTTATTTCATCTTTCGTGTCCGAGATTTTTTTATTTAACTCTTCAAGTTCTTGAGTTTTTAGGGGTAAAATATTTTCTACACGGGTTTTGCGTTCTATTTTGTTTTTTTCATTTAAGATGTCGGATTTTATTTTATTTAAGTCGGCTTTGCCGGAATTCAGTTTCATGTTTATGGTTTTGTAAGTGTCTTTGTCGTACGGTTCATTTAACAGATTTTCGGTTTCGAGTTTTATTGCGTTTTCTTTTTCTTCAAGTGCGCCTTTTGTTTTGCTGGCTTGAGTTCTAATTGCCGTCACGGTTTCGTTTGCTTTTTCAAGTGTTGTTTTAAGTTTTTTAAGTTCGTTTTCGGTCGGGGCGTTTTGCGGTTTAAGTGCGATTTTAGGGTGTGTTGTGGAGCCACATACGGGACACGGTATATTTTCCTGTAAGGTTTCGGCTAAAATTCCCGCTTGTGATTCGAGATAGAGTTTATTTTTGTGTTTAAGCTGCGCATCGAGTTTAAACGCCGTATCCGCTTTGATTTTGTATGTTTCTATAATTTTTCCATATTCTTCTTTAAGCGTATTTAAGGAATTTATGTCGGTTTTAAGGGTGATGAGTTTTTTTAGGTATTCTGTGAGTTTTGTTTCTTCGTTTTCCAGTTTAAGTTTGGTTTCTCCCGCTTTTTGAAGATTTTTGTTTTCTTCGTTAATGGAATTTATTTCAGATTTCAATTTTTCTTCAGAATGTTTTAATTTTAATATTAAGGTTTCGTTATTTTTGATTGATATTTCATTTTTTTGATACGATACTTGTTTTAAATTAAGGTCTGAGTATTTTGAAATGTCGGATTCAATTTTATTGATTTTTTCACTGTACATACTTATTTCACTTTGTTTTAGGTTTGCCGTTTCGTATGATGCTTTAAGGTTATCAAATTCTTTTTTAAATTCCGAGAGTTCGGTTTCTTTTTGTTTCAATTCGATTTTAAAATTCTCAATTTCATGCGCTTTTATAAGTTTTGCTTTGATGTTGTCAAGTTTTTTCTGTAAAGTATTTTTTTCTTCTATGAGTGTTTTTTCTTTTTCTATGTCTTCTTCTAAGAGGCGCTTTATAAGTAAAATCGTGTCTTCAATCGTAAGTTCTCCGCGTACGGCTTTTGAAGTTGTTTCTTTTTCCGCACTGTCCGATGTTAAAGCTATGTCGTTTATATACTGAGCTATTAGCGCTTTTATTTTTTCACATTCTTTGAACATTTTACCGCTTTCGTCTTTGAGTTTTTCCTGCAAAGTGGCAAAACGTCCGGTTTTAAATATATTTCTGAATATTTCAATTCGATCTTTTGTTTGGGAGAGCAGGAGTTTTAAAAATTCACCCTGAGCAATCATTGCAATTTGACAAAATTGATTGCGGTCTATCCCTATTATCGTTTCTATTTCTTTGTTGACGTTCGTTTTTTTAGTTATTACTTTGCCGTCCGGAAGTATGAGTTCTTCATAGGAGTTTTTGGTGACTTTTTTATTTTTGTCGCGTTTTGAGGTGACTTCGTATGCGGGGGTGCGTTTTACCGTGTATATTTTAGATTTGTATTCAAAGGACAAGGTGACTTCCGTCGGTGTGTCGCAAGTTGCATATTTGGATCTTAGCATCGTCGCATCACGTACGTTTCCGCTCGTTTCGCCGTAAAGCGCATAGGTTATGGCGTCGAAAACGGTCGTTTTGCCGGCTCCCGTGTCTCCCGTTATAAGGTAAATTCCGCCCGTGCCGAGTTTGTCGAAGTCGATTTCATTTATGCCGGCATATGCGCCGAAAGCTGAGATTGTAAGTTTTATGGGTCTCAAGTTTCATCCCTCCAAATTTTTTCGATATTTTCAACAATAAATTTTCTTTGTTCGTCGCTCATCGGTTGTCCGTTTTGCATTTTATAAAATTCGTCAAAATGTTCAAGCGGAGTTTTGGCGGTTATATCTATTTTTTTACTCGCAAAAAAGTTGTCTCGGGTGCGTTTGTTGTCGTATCTCAAGCTCATGATGTTTTTATAAATCACTCTGAGTTTTCTTAAAGCGTCGGGTATTTCTTCTTCGTCGGTCAAGGTCACATTTACATAGTCTTCAGTGTAAGATGTGTTTTCATAAAAACTTTTAAGCGTTAAGTTGTTATATGTGCCTTTAAGTTCCAACATATCCCGTTTAGGAGAAAGCTTTGCGAAAGAAATTTCAGTTTCTCCTTTTGTTTTCATGTCTATGATAGTTACGCTCTTGTTTTCTTTTTCTGAAAAGGAGTATTTAAGAGGTGAGCCGCTGTATCTTATAAAGTCGGTGCCGCATTTTTGCGCTCTATGAATGTGACCGAGCGCCGTATAATCAAAGTCCTTAAATACAATGGAGTCCACGTTATCCAGTCCTCCGACGGTTTTTTCTTCAGAATCGCTCCTTACCGCTCCAGTTACAAATTGATGAGAAATAAGTATGTTGCGCTTTTCCGTGTCGATATTCATATTTGAAATAACCGTTTTGAGCGCATCGGTGTAGGATATGATTTCGGTTTCGGGATAAAACCTGCGCACGTTGGCGGGTTTTAAAAACGGCAACATATAAAAATTTATCTCGCCGAATTCGTCTTCAAGCGTCACCGGTTCAATTTCGCCCATATATACGGGTGACATGAATATGTTGCTCCTGTACATTATTTTGTTCCCGAACGCTATGCGCTCCGGTGAATCGTGATTGCCACTTATTACAAAGACTTTAAGATTTCTTTTTAAAAGTTCGGACAGAAATTTATCAAAAAGTTCGACCGCCTCTGCGGACGGTACGGCTTTGTCGTATACGTCTCCCGCTATAATCACGGTTTGCACGTTTGTTTCATCCATTGTACCAAGTATCCGATTTAATATGTATTCCTGATCCTCAAGCATGGAAAACTCTTTGATACGCTTGCCCAAATGTAAATCCGACATATGCATAATTTTCATAATTTACCTCAGTTTCTACACGTTTTTATATATTGTATCACAAAAAACCGTATGCCTTTTATGACATACGGTTTTATATTACGG
Organism: uncultured Filifactor sp.; assembly: GCA_947254385.1. Taxonomy (GTDB): domain Bacteria; phylum Bacillota; class Clostridia; order Peptostreptococcales; family Filifactoraceae; genus CAMYCP01. The sequence continues at coordinate 10,714 of CAMYCP010000021.1, forward strand.
TAACCTGCTGATGTAGAGCGTGTCTTTGTATTTTGAAAGTTCACTTTCATCAAATAGTTTTTTTATATCCGGAAAAAATTTTCCGGGACAGTCGGTAGAACATATATCCCTGTGATACACGACTTTTGAGTTACGATAACGTTTAAGCAGCGTCAATATGCGGATTTTAAGCGCATATTGCTGTTCGTTCGGCAGGATTTTTTCAATATCGTAGTTGCCCTCCACACATATGCCGTAACTTTCGCTGTTGTGCCCTTTTGCGTGTACCCCCTCGTATTCTCCTCTCAAAATGTATACATTGCCGTCTTTACGGATGTACTCGTTATATCCCGCTCCTGCCCAGCCTCTCTCTTTGTGCCACCTGTCTATATCCCGCCATGACGCTTTTATTGCCATGGGATGATGAATGACGATAAATTTCACTTTATCCGGCACAAGGGGTTTTAAAATTTTTAAATCCATATCAGGAGTTAGAATTTGCATAAATTTCTCCTTTGGATAAGGTCAACGTAAGTTTGGCGATACTTTCGGTGAGTTTGTCCATTTTGCTTTCAAGTCTGAGCAAAAGATAAAAACTTACCGCTATCGGAAAACCGTAGTTACCCACCATGCTTATAATTTCTTCCATTTCCCCTCCTATAATTTGCGTGAACATCCGAAACCGAATGTTCACGCACCAAATTACATAGTTACCTCCACAGGAGAACTTTCAATAGTATAAAGCGACGCGGCATCAAAAGATTGCAGTTTTATTCCGTCTTGAAAAACGAATACGTCGTTATTCAGCGCAAAACTTACGATATCCTTCACGTCTTGAGCGTTGACGGGTTTTTTAGGATAAGGTACGGCCAGACGGAATTTTTTGCCGTCCGTTTTGATAAAATCCACATACAGAGTATCTTTCACAATATCACCTCCTTCTTTAAAAAATTAATCCCCTTACGCTTGAAGTTCTTTTACGTGCGTTTTTTCGTAAGTCGCATCGTAAAGTTGAACTTTAGCGATTTTTTGAGCGAAAGCTACAAAATTGTCGTCCGTTATATCCTTTTGGATATTGTTGTAAGTCTTGGACGTTTTTTTTATTTTGCCGTCCGCTCCGGTAATAGCGTATCTGAGTTTCATAGATGCGCTTTCAGCAATCGTTTTTGCCATCTTATCACCCCCTTTCACATATATAAATGCACGGGGGGACTAAGGTGACCCCAAAAAGTTGGACCTAAAACCAGAGTTGGAACTAAACTAACTCT